>CALMQC010000345.1 GCA_937871895.1 uncultured Roseateles sp.
AGCTTGGCGCGCACGTAGTCGGCGTCCAGGCCCATGTCGGCCCAGATCATCTCCCAGGGCAGGCCCAGGGCCATGTACTTGAGCGCCAGGTCGGCCACCTGGTTGGGGGTCTCGGTGCGGCGCTGGGCGAAGCGCAGCGTGAACTCCCCGGGGTCGGGGTCGATGCCCTTGTGCAGCAGGTGCATGCGGAAGGCCACCTCGTAGCCGCTCGCCTGGGCGTCCTGCAGGGCGTCGACCTCGTCGTAGTAGTCCTTCTTCAGGTCTTCCAGGATGTCGCGCTGCAGGTCGCTGGCATAGCCGAACAGGCCCTTGGGGGCCGGGCTGCCGGCGTAGAAGGTGTCCAGCAGGTGCGCCACGTCCTCGATCTCGCTGAGCTTCGCGTCCCCCTGCACCGCGGTGACGCCGCCCTTGCGGTTCAGGAAGAAGTCGGTCTTGATCTCCGACTGGTTGGCGTAGTGGTTCTTCTGGTACGTCTCCAGCTCCGTCGCGTCCGCGCCTTCCAGCACGTGCGCCAGGCGCAGCGGCGCGCGCATGCGCCGGCGCACCACCAGGTCTTCCTCGGTCATCATCAGCTGCCGCCACTTGGTGGCGCATGCGTCCAGGAACGGGCGGCCCATGCAGCCCAGGTCGTCGAAGTTGTCCGGGTCCAGCCGGCACAGAACCATCTCCCACGCGCCCCAGGTGGCCAGGGTCTTGCCGGTCATCACGTCGCGCTGTTCGTAGGCCTTGGCCGGATCCTTGAAGCGGCCGCCGGCGTCGGTGATCGGCTCGATCGTGTCGCTGGGCATGCGCAGGCCTGCGACCACGTTGCGCGCATCGTCGAAGACCAGCTGCAGGGGCAGGTTGCCCTCCATCACCAGGCCGCGCGCATCGCTCGTGAGCTTCTGCACCTGGTCAAGCTGCAGGCGCCCGACCAGCGCTGTCCATTCGCGCTTGAGCGTCTGGCCGGCGCCGTCGTTGATCTGCAGCACCAGGCCGCCGCGGGTGGTGTCGCGCGCCAGCTTGCTGTGGATGCGCTTCACGCGGCCGTCTTGCTGGTCCATCGTGCGCATCAGCTGCACCTTGGCCCGCCGCTCGTGGTCCACCCACATCTTGGACAAGAGCCGCTGCAGGGCCACGTCGCTCGCGATCCGGTCGCCCCGCTCGCCAGGCATGCGCGCGCCGGCGGCCGGGTTCCACGCCGACCAGGCGGCGCGCATGCTGGCCCGCAGGCCGGCGGTGACGTTGGCCAGGGAGTACTTCATGGGGTGCCTCTCGTCGGCAGGTCGCGCAGCTCGGGCGGCAGCTGCGCCCGCAGGCGCTCCGCGTCGTAGGCGCGCCGGCAATGGTCTGGCCAGGGGAAGAACAGCGCATCGATCACCCGGCGCATGAAGCCCCACGGCTTGCCAGCACGCTCCAGGCGCCAGGCGTAGCTGGAGAGCGTCTCGTCGGCCCAGCCGCCCAGCACCGCCGTCACCAGCTGGTCCAGCGCGATCAGGACCTGCACCAGGTAGCGCGCGGCGGCCTTCATTCGGGCGCCCCTTCGGCCGCTTCGGCCGCTTCGGGCGCTTCGGCCTGCAGCTCCTGCCGAGCGGCCGCGCGCGCATCGAGCAGCTCTTGCACCTGGTCCGTCACGGCCTCCAGCACCGCCTCAGCAGCCTGGCGCTCGTAGCCGTCCTGCTCGGTCGGCGGATCCGCCGGCGGCAGCTCCAACCGGCGCTGGGCGGCCTCGGCGTCCAGGGCGTGCTGCAGCAGGGCCATGTCGGCGCGGGCTTGCGCACCGGCCGCCGAGGCTGCCGTCACCGCAGCGTTGAAGCGCATCACCTCGGCCTCCTCCTCCGGCGTCATTGAGTAGGCCCCGAGCAAGGCGCCGCTCACCTTGCGGTTGAGAATGGCCTCCGCATCAACCGAAAACTCGGAGCGCACCATGGCCTCGGTTCGGTTGATGATGTCGCCGTCGCTCCACACGTCATCGGCCATCAGGTTCACGAGGCTGCTCATGCCGCTCTCCTCGCAGTCACCTGCACCCACGCGCCACTTCCAGGCGACACCCCGAAGCGCACCGTCTCCACGAAGCCGTCGTAAAACCGCGTCCAGTCCTTCGTGGCGCCCTCGCGCTTGCTGGCGCCGGCGCTCATCACCTCGATGGCCTCCCAGCCTGGTGGCAGCGAGAAGTCCGCCTGGCCGGTGACCGAGTCGAAGTCGAAGACGCGGGAGAGGCGCGCGCGGCGCGCAGCCTCCTCGCCGCGCCGCAGCTCTTCGCGCAGGTTCTGCGCCGGGACCGTCACATCGACCCCTGGATTCGTGCCCGTGCGCGCCACCAGCTTCAGTCCGCCCCCGCGCGCCACTTTGGAGAACGCGCCAGCCGGAACCGCTGCCGTGCTCACCCGCACCATGCCCACGAAGTGCGCCTCGTTGGCCGCGTCCACCACGCTCACTGTGTCCGTCGCCTCGTCGTAGCTCACGTCCACCAGGCTGCTGGCGCTCGGCAGCGTCACTTTCGCGCCAGGCCGGAACATCTGCTTTTCCAGCTCGAACATCCAGGCGCTGGCATTCGCGCTCGCTGCCGTCATGCCCACCTTGACGAGAGCCAGGCCCCCCGCCCAAGGCGCGGTCAGTGCCCGGTCAATGCCCACGGTGGCCACAGCCGTCGCATTGCTCAGCGAGTTGAGCGCGGCGAACGTCGACTGCGCCACCTGGCGGCCGCCCACCTTGAGCGTGAGCGTTGAACTGGCGCCGTTCGGCACGTACTCCATGCCGAACTCCAGCGGCTGACTGGTCGCATAGGTCGCAGTCGTCGTGACCGTCCGCGTCGTGGTGCCGTCGTACAGCTCACCCACGATCTGCCCCGTCGCGCTGTGGCCCAGCCGGTAGTAGGCACCGGTGGCCGCGCTGCGATCCAGGGCCCACCCAGCGGCTGCCACGTTGGTGGGGATGGTCCCCCAGGCGCGCACCGCCAGGTTGCCTGTGGCGGGATCGAGGTCGGCGCTGTAGGCCTCTTGGAGGTGGTTCGCGGCGCTCCAGCCGGTGTAGAACACGAGCTGGGCGGCTGCGGCGACGGCAGTGCGGGCGAGCGTGCCGTAGATCGTGGCGGGCTTGGCCTTGTAGCAGCGGTCGAGCACCCCCTCGACCACACTGGCAGAGGTGGCCACTCCAGTCGTGCCATCGTTCGCCGAGCGGATCGTGAGCACCACGGACGCTTGGGTCGCCGTGACCTGCAAGACACCAGTTGCGCCAGCGTTCACGCCCAGCGTGCCCATCGTGGAGTCGAGAGCGGCCGTTCCGACGAGCGCCGTGATGCCGCCCGCGCCGCCGTTGACGACGGTCAGCGTGTAGGTCTTGTTGCCCTCCAGGGTCAACGTCTGGTAGACGTAGGAGTAGTTGCTGCCGTCCGTGCGCGGCAGGTTGACCTGGCCGGCCGCGATACTGGCTGCTGTGGCGCTGCCCACCGTTCCCGCCAGCCAGTTGCCGGTTGCATCGAAGCTGGGCTCATTGACCTTCTCGCCAGACGATGCGGTGCCGGTCACAGTGTCCGCACACCACACGCGCCGGATGTCTCCGCACCACCAGCCGGTGTTGTAGGTGGGAGCGATGTGGGCCACGAGGCTCTGACCTGGCGTGGTCTCGTTCAGACGCATCATCGACATCTTGGCGCCCGTGCGATTGACCACCAGGCTGCGTCCGATTCCGATTGCCTGAGGGATGGCAACCCCTTCATTGAAGCCCGGCGCAGCGCTCGCGACGATGGAAGTCGTGCCGAACGACGCGCCCAGTGATCCAGGCTTCAGCGCGTATTGGATGGTCGAGCTACTGGAGCTACCGGCCACAAGCACATCCTTGTTGATGCTGCCGTAGCCGAAGCTCGACGTGCTGCTGCTGTTCCGCACCGTGCCGTCGTTCTGGATGATGCTGATGCCGCCAGCCGTGAAGCACGCAATCGTCGGCACCTGGAGGCCCGTGACAGGGTCCACGGGCGCGTCGGGCATGACGCAGGCGGCAACGGCGTTGACGATGTTGCTGTTGGCAGGGTAGGCGCTGCCGTAAATTGACCACCCGAGAGCGCCGTGCCGTAGGGCGATTCCACCGTTGTAGCGGATTGTGCCCACTGCTGTTTGGCGGTAGGACACGGCAAAGTCATTACCGAAGTCGATGACGCGGACGCAGTAGCCGCCAGCCGCAGTCGAGTCCCCCAGAATGAGTTTTCCCTGGACCGCGCACACTGAACTGTTCGTGATACTGACCGATCCCAGCATGTTGCTTGTGGACTGAGATGCGCCAGCTCCCACGCACCGCATCCACATCGGCCATCCCGGCTCAGTCAGGTCGTAGATCGTGACGCTCGCGGCCTCGGCCACGATGGCGGACAAGCGCGGGAACTTGGCCTTGTTGCCACGGAAGACTTCGCTCTGGGAGCCGACGCCAGCGGCCTTCGATTCGTAGGCAGTCGCAAGGCTTGCGCTCGTGCTCACATACTCGACCTGTGGTGCCGAGAGCGTCACATCACCCGTGGCGTTGCCGTTGGCGCCGAGGCCATGGCGGATCGGCACCGTTCCGCTGGTGGACGCCGTGGTGACGATGACTTCCAGGAAGTCGCCGGTCGTGAACGTGGAAGCAGATGTGGCCGCGCCCCCGTTCTTTCGGTATGTCGTCGTGGCGCCAGAGATCGCGCTACCGAGCGCCAGCACGTCGATGATCGTCGGCGTGCCACTCGCCAGCGTCTCCACGTATGCGGACATCACGACTGTGGTGTTCGCGGGGAACGTGATGTTGCCAGACTGCAGGTAGGGGCGCTGCGCGGTGGCGACGTACTGCACCTGCTGCTCACCGGCGTAGCGGCTGCTCGCAGAGAACGTCACGGCGCCAGTGCCCGATGCAGCAGCCCAGCCAGTGGGCGCGACGGCGCCGCTGCCCCAGGTGCCGCTCGTGCCACCCTGGAACCCGCTGTTGGCGAGCAGGTTCTTGTAGAGCCGGTAGCACTTCCCGTCTGCTGCGTTCTGGTAGAACGACCCGCTCGGCGCCAGCGTCAGCACCTTCTTGACAGAGATGTCATCGAAGCTGACGGTGACGTTGGAGTTGGTGGACCCCAGGATGACGTAGGTCGTGGCCGCAATCGCACTCGTGACGAAAGCGAAGAAGCCGCTCAGGTTGGCGACGTTCGCCTCCGTGCTGGCGGTGCTATTGGCGTCGTTGATGTACACGCGCCCGGCCTGAGCGCCGGAAACGCGCCCCGTTACCAGGTAGGACGCCCCGACCTCCGATGCGAACGACTTCGATGCGCCGTTGGAACCAACGGTCAACACATCGGCGCCGCCGGTCGCATTGGCGGCGATGCTGCCACCACCCAGGCCGCCCCAGCCAACCACGCCGTTGGAGAAGTCGCCGTTGACCAGCAGCTCAGCGCCGAGCGTGCCGCCCATCGCGCGCGCCGTGAGTTCGGCGCTGGTGGCGGCAGCACCGATCCCCATGAAGCCGGGCTGCGTGCTGTTGATCCACGTCCCATTCAGCGTCTCACTCGCCCACGACAGATGCGAGCACCGCTCCACCCACGCCCCGCCGTCCGAGTCCTTGCTCGTGTCGTAGACGCACATCGCCGTCACGGCGTTCGGGCTGCGATGCAGCGCTGCCGCAGTCACGCCGGAGAGATCCTGCTGCGCCACGCTCGCTGCGCTGGCTGCATATGCCTGCGCTTGGCTGGACGCGCCCTGGGCCGTGGTGGCGTAGCCGAGCATGATCTGCTGCGCCGCGTTGAGGTTGTCCGCAGTCCCGAAGATCGCCAGCGCCAGCGAGGCGCTCCCAGCGGCCTCCGTGGCCTTCGTCGTCGCCACGCCGGCCTGCGCCACCGCCGTATCGCGTGCTCCTTCCGTGGTCGCCTGTGCAGCCACCACCACGGCCTGGCGGGCGATCACGTCGGCCTGCGAGAGGTCCACCGCCTCCTTGGCCACATCGACAGCGGCCTTGGCCGTGTCCACCTGCCCCTTGGCGACATCGACGGCCGCCTTGGCCACATCGACAGCGGCCTTGGCCGTGTCCACCTGGCCCTTCAACGTGGAGGTCTCGTTCTTGTACTGCAGCGCCAGGGCCGCGGAGGCCTGGGCCAGCGCCGCGCCGGCGG
>CALMQC010000346.1 GCA_937871895.1 uncultured Roseateles sp.
CGCTAGTTTGGCCCTGTCGGTCGCGCTGGCGCTCAGCGCCCCGGCGCAGGCCGTCGAGGTCAACTCCCTGCCCTTCAACAACAGCGATGACTGGACCGTCATCGTGTTTGGCGGCACCTCCATGGTCGCCGGCGGCGGGCAAACGGTGCTGACCACCTCCGGGTCGGTCGGCGTCTGGTACGGCAACGGCGCGGCCTACGGCGACACGCCGGCCTGGAGCCTCGGCACGAGCAGCAGCGGCAACTACCTCAGCCTCACGGCCAGCTTCTCGGCCAACGCACGGGACTGGTCGGCCTACCTGTACGACCGCACCCACTTCGCCGCCTTCAGCTTTGCGCCCACCGGCTGTGACGGCAATGCCGGCTCCTGCTACGCCGCCGCGCCCTACGCCGGCGTGAGCGTCTCCCACGGCGCCGTGGGCAACCCCAACACCTACGCCGAGACCTTGGTCCCCCTCGACCTGACGCAGACCCACACCTTCGAGTGGCTGCTCAAGAATGGGCAGGTGGACTACCGCATTGACGGCAACGTCGTCTACAGCGGCGCCGCCTATGCCGTCGTGCCTGGCAGTTGGGTGGCCAGCACCGGCCTGCTCGTCATTGGCGATGGCAGCGCCACCACCCTCACCGGCACGGGCAGCATGACCATCCTGGCCAATGCCGTGGACACCGCGCCCATCGCCGACCACCTGGCGCCCGTGCCAGAGCCCACCACGGCGGCACTGCTGCTGGCCGGACTTGGCCTGCTGGGCCTGCGGCGCCAACGGCGCTGAGGCCAGCGCCGCCTGCGCTTTCAGCGAGTTCAGCGAGTTCAGCGAGTTCAGCGCGGCTTGGCTTTGGCCAGGTTCACCGCCAGCCGCGCGCGCACCACGTCGGCAATCAGCGCCAGCGGCAGCGGCTCGGCGTAGCGGAACTGCAAATTCCCCTTGGGTCCCGCATAGCGGGCCACGCGCTCGCGCAGCGCGGGCTCATCCACCACCGGCGGGTAGAGCCCCAGGTGCTGCTTGAAGGCGCCGTAGTACACGACCGCCCCGTGCTGGAACAGCGCCGGCATCTGGTAGCTGATGCGCTCCTCGGCCTGCGGTGCGGCATGGCGCACGGTCTGGCGCACCGCGCGCAGCACGGCCTGCACTTCGGGCGCGCAGCGGGCGATGTAGGCCTCAACCGCCGCGGCGCCGTCTGCCGGCGTCAAGCGCCCTCCTGGGCCCGCAAATAGGCCACCAGTGCATTGGCATGGCCATGGCCCATGCCGTGCTCGCTCTTGAGCCAAGCCACCACCTCCATGTGCTTCAGGCCCTGCTGCTGCTTCAGCAGCTTGAACCAATGGCTGACCGGCTGGCCGTAGGTCTTCTCGATGGACGGGAAGTAGGACGCGGGGCCTTTGACTTTGTCTTCGGTGGGCATGGGCAACTCCGGTGGGTGGCCGCGTGAGCAAGGCGGCGTGAGCAAGGCATGCGTGCAAGCGTATGCGACCTCGACGAACCAGGGGCCGCCAGATCGACGCCTAGGTGTCGCATACTTCAATGTCCGGCCGATCGACACAGCCCCAGAAGGTGATCCCATGGCGATGCCCCACGCAGGTTCAGGTGAGCTGATTCCCATCAGGCCCTTGGGCGTTGACTTGCCCCAACACCGCACCAGGGCGCTGGTGAAGACGGCGCGCCTGGAGCTGGTTCGCTTGGTCCTGCTGGCCGGCAAGTCGCTGCCGTCACACCAGGTGCCGGGCGACATCACCCTCCAGTGCCTGGAAGGCGCGGTCATGCTCAGCCTGGGTGCACACACCCAGCCCTTGCGGGCTGGCGAGCTGGTCTATCTGGCGGGCGGCACCGCACATAGCCTGCTAGCCCTGGAAGACACATCCTTGCTGGTCACCATGGTGCTGGGCAGTGGCGCTAGCGCCGGTACCGATTGACGTAGTCCAGGGGCGTCAGGCCCGTCACGGCCTTGAAGCTGCGCCGAAACCCGGATTCATCGGCAAAGCCCAGCGTCTCGCTCACCTGTGCCGCGCTGCGGCCCCCATGCAGCAAGTGCTCGCCCGCCTGATGCAGCTTGACGAGTCGGACATAGCGGCCCACCGGCATGCCCGCCGCCTCGCCCACCTTGCGCGCCAGCGTGCGCGGCGAGCAGGCCAGCTGGTCGGCCAGGCGCTCCAGCGTCGTCTCCACAGCGGGCGTGCGCTCGACGAGGCGGCGCAGGCGCGCCAGCAGCGGGTCGGCACCGTGCAGGGTCTGCAGCGCGTCAAACACGCTGGCGGCCGGCTGCGGGCGGGGCAACACCATCAGCCGCTGCACGTCGCGCCAGGCTTCGGGGCTGATGCGACGCTCCAGCTCCTGGGCGAGGATGGGCAGGTAGCCGTGCACGCCCGACGCGGTGGCCACGCGCCGGCTGCTGACCATGGGCGTCTGCCATTGCCAATCCACCTCAGGGTGGGCGCGAGACAGCTGCGCTCCCATCCACCAGGTGCCCGTGGCGGCTTCGCCATCCAAGCGGCCGGCAGCGGCGGCCAGGGCCACCCCGGTGCACCAGGTCCAAAGCGGCACGCTCCGCGGCAAAGCCCGCAAGGCCTGCTGCAACGGCAACTGACCGCCGAGGCCGGCTGACAACTGCGCCGGTGTGCCCGCCCAGAAGCCGGGCAGCAGCACGGCCTGCCAGCGCTGCGCATCGAGGCGGGTCTCGGCGCGCAGCGCCATGCCATGCGCACAGGCCACCGGGCCCGGTTTGACACCGACCCAGTGCACGCGCCAGCCGCGCGCGCCGCTGCGCAAGGCGGCGGCGGTCAGCAGGTCAGCCGCCGCAAAGAGGCCGGCCGGCATGCACTCCGGGTAGAGCAGCAGGGCCACGTCGAGCGGCGCAGGGGCTGGCATGAAATGACTCCAAATTGTCGTTTCAAGCCATGGTAGGCCAAGGGCCCGGTCGGAAGAATCCGGTCATCCCCAACCCACCCAGCGCCGCATGAAGCTCACCCAGATCCGCAACGCCACCGTCCTGGTCGAAGCCGCCGGCCACCGCGTGCTGGTGGACCCGATGCTGGCCCGTCAGGGTGCCCTGCCCTCACTCAAGTACCTGACCGGCCAGCGGCGGCGCAACCCCACCGTCGAGTTGCCCGAAGGCACCGATGCGCTGCTCGCCAGCGTCACGCACGTCCTCATCACGCATTGCCAGAAAGGCCACTTCGATCACCTCGACCGTGCGGGCAAGCGCTGGCTGCGAGAGCGCCAGTTGCCTGTGCTGTGCATGCCGGGCGACGCGGCCTACCTGCGTGAGCGCGGCCTCAAGGTCCAGCCACTGAACGCCACTGGCTCGACGCAGGCCCTGGGCGCGCGCATCACGCCCATTCCATGCCTGCACGGCCGAGGCTGGGTGGGCAAGCTGATGGCCCACGGCCACGGCTATGTGATCGAGTGGCCCGGCGAGCCCGCGCTCTACCTGGCCGGCGACACGGTGCTGACGGCCGAGGTGCTGGCCACCGTCAGCCGGCTGGACGCCGATTCGGTCAGCGTGCTGCCCGCTGGCGGTGCGGCCATGGACCTGGGCAGCGAACTGATCATGGATGCCGACCAGGCCCTGCGCACCGTCGCGGCCGGCAGCGGCCGCTTTGTGCTGAACCACCTGGAAGCGCTGGACCACTGCCCCACCCCGCGCAGCAGCTTGCGTGCCGATGCCCAGCAGCGCGGCCTGGCGACACGCGTCCACGTCCCCGAGGATGGGGAGGCGCTGGCCTTCAAGCTGCTGTGAGCGCCGGGGCGGCCGCCATGCACTGCACTTCTTGAACCGCTTCAAGGACACCCGTCACACGGCCACGTAGCCTGCTCCAAAACGAACTTGGAGCCCTGCCATGCGTCCGTCCTTGCACGCCGTGCCGCCACCCACCGCGCCGGCACCCACTGCCCCGGCCTACCTGCCACAGGGCGACGAATGCGAGGTCTTTGCCCACGCGCACGCCGCCGGCCTGCCGGTGCTGCTGAAGGGCCCCACGGGCTGCGGCAAGACCCGCCTGATCGAGCACATGGCAGCGCGGCTGGGCCGTCCGCTCATCACCGTCAGCGGCCACGACGACCTTGGCGCCGCCGACCTGACGGGGCGGCATCTCATCGAGGGCGGCGACACCGTCTGGGTCGATGGCCCGCTGACCCGCGCTGTGCGGCTGGGCGCGATCTTCTATCTGGACGAAGTGGTCGAGGCGCGCAAGGACATCACCGTGGTGCTGCACCCGCTGGCCGACGACCGCCGCGTGCTGCCCCTGGAACGCACCGGCGAGCAACTCGCCGCCGCGCCCGGCTTCCAGCTCGTGCTGGCCTACAACCCGGGCTATCAGCACCTGCTCAAGGGCTTGAAGCCCAGCACGCGGCAGCGCTTTGTGGGGCTGACGCTGGGCTACCCGACGCCAGAGCTGGAGGCACGCATCGTGGTGGCCGAGAGCGGCTGCAGCGCTGATACGGCGACGCGTCTCGTACGGCTGGCACAGGCACTGCGGAGGTTGACTGACCACGATTTGGAAGAGACCGCCTCGACGCGGCTGCTGGTGATGGCGGCGCGGCTGCATCAGGGCGGGCTGGGGTTGCAGCGGGCCGCGCAGGTGGCGGTGGCCGAGGCGCTGTCGGATGACGAGGTGACGTTGGGGGCCCTGCGGGAGGTGGTGTTGGCGGTGGTGCCTTGAGTATTTGGGGGTCTCGTTGAAACTGCTTGTTGCGCAGGCCCATGCCGGGAGTCCCGCCCGGCGGCGGGGTAACTTTCTTCTGCGGCGCCAGAAGAAAGTCACCAAAGAAGAGGCGCTTCTTCCGCATACGAGATCGAGATGCGTTTGGCGCCTTGAATCGCCCACATGCGATCCGCTGCGCTCTCGCCTCCAGCTTGTCACCGCCACGCCTCATCGCATCGGCACCACGTTCGACGCGCGGCTGAACGCCGGGCTCACCAGCGAATACAGCGTCGCTCGGGCGACGCGGCTGTTCGGGCTGTTCTCTCAGTCGTCGGCGTTCAGCCGCGACTTAAGCGGCCGAGAGGTC
>CALMQC010000347.1 GCA_937871895.1 uncultured Roseateles sp.
TGCTGAAAGGGCCCACCATGGCCAGGCAGGCCAGCAAGATGGACAAGGCCCAGCGTGGCGCGTGCCAGAGCCGGCTGGCTTCGGGGTTCATGGGCAGACCTTCAGGCGCGGAAC
Organism: uncultured Roseateles sp.; assembly: GCA_937871895.1. Classification (GTDB taxonomy): domain Bacteria; phylum Pseudomonadota; class Gammaproteobacteria; order Burkholderiales; family Burkholderiaceae_C; genus Pelomonas. Next base: position 115 of record CALMQC010000347.1, read on the forward strand.
AAAAACGCATTCTGCGCGGCATTGCCGGGCTCTGCCTGCCCCACGCGAGACACCCCACCACGCTGGACGGGTGAAAGTTGAACCCAGATCCGGCACTTGGCCGCTCGCCACCCATCGAAGGATTCGACGCATCAACACCTTGCGCACCTGGCGACGTTCACCACTTCGTTGTGCAACGCTGCACGCCCGCAGGTCTGGCGCTTCGGGCCGCTGGCGGCGTTGCTTCTCCTTGTGGGCAATAGCCCACTTCGTCGGCGCGCCTTGCCAGCTACCCGCCTCACCAGTCCCTCGGGCGTGCCCAACTGCCGGATCTGGGTTGAAAAGAGTGAAGTGCTTCGATAGGCCGGATTCTGTGAAGCCCCTTGCGAGGCCTTGACCGCCATTCTTCTGGGCCGGGGCTCACACCCCGGCTCGGTGCCACCTACCCGCCAGCTCTGCGAGCCGCATCAACGCTGGCCTACTTGGTGTTGCTGCGCGTAGAGATTGCCCGTTTCACCTCTGTCGGGCAGAGCCCGACAGAGGTGCTATTCGGTTCGGGCTTTCGCCCCATGGTGCAGGGCTTTCGCCCTACCCCACGCCAACTTGCGCTGGCGCCTCATAGACCACCCATCGGGTTGTCTGACAGAACTCGTCTCTGTTGCTCTGATCCTCGGCTTACGCCGGGCGGCTGTTAGCCGCTACGCTGCTCTTTGCAGTCCGGACCTTCCTCCAGTGCGCCCTTTCGGGACTAGCACCAGCGGCGGTCTGAAGCACTTCACGGGTAAATTATCCCCGACCCATCCACTCGGAGCCCCGCATGAGAGCCGACAACGTCCTGGCCACCATTGGCAACACCCCGCACATTCGCCTGCAACGCCTGTTTGGCGCTTCGCATCAGGTGTGGATCAAATCTGAGCGCGCCAACCCGGGCGGCTCGATCAAGGACCGCATCGCGCTGGCCATGATCGAAGCGGCCGAGGCCTCGGGCCAGCTTCAGCCAGGCGGCACCATCATCGAGCCGACCTCGGGCAACACCGGCGTGGGCCTGGCCATGGTGGCGGCCGTCAAGGGCTACAAGCTCATCCTCGTGATGCCCGACAGCATGAGCATCGAGCGCCGCCGCTTGATGCTGGCCTATGGCGCGAGCTTTGAGCTGACGCCGCGCGAGAAGGGCATGAAGGGCGCCATCGCCAAGGCGCAGGAGATGGCCGCCGCCACGCCCGGCGCCTGGATTCCGCAGCAGTTCGAGAACGCGGCCAACCCGGCGGTGCACGCGCGCACCACGGCGCAGGAGATCTTGAACGACTTCCCCGAGGGGCTGGATGCCTTGATCACCGGCGTGGGCACCGGCGGCCACATCACTGGCTGCGCCGAGGTGCTGAAGCAGGCCTGGCCGCAGCTCAAGGTGTTTGCCGTCGAGCCCACGGCCTCGCCCGTGCTGAGCGGTGGCTCGCCGAGCCCCCACCCCATCCAGGGCATCGGCGCGGGCTTCATCCCAGCGGTGATGAACACCCAGTTGCTGGACGGCGTGATCCAGGTAGAGGCCGAAGCGGCGCGCGAGTACGGCCGCCGCTGTGCGCGCGAGGAGGGCCTGCTCGTGGGCATCTCCAGCGGCGCCACGCTGGCCGCCATTGCCCAGAAGCTGCCCGAGCTGGCGGCTGGCGCCCGGGTGCTGGGCTTCAACTACGACACCGGCGAGCGTTACCTGTCGGTGGAAGGCTACCTACCCGCCTAGGCGGGTCTTAGTCATTCGGGTCGGCCTCGGGCGCTTCGTTGTCCTTGTTGGCCTGACGCGCAAGCTCGGCCTGCAAGGGCCGCAGCGAATCGATCAAGCTTGCGGGCGGCTTGGGGCTGGCCAGTCGAAAGGCGGGCGGCGCCAGGCTGGCAAGGTAAGGCGGGCCGAACAGGTGCTGCTGCTCCCAGCGGCCAGCGGCCTGCAGGCCCAGGCCCAGCACCAGCAGCGACACCACGGCCCCACCCAGCCATCGGCGCGCGCGCGGCCAGACGGTGCTGGCATGCCACCACACCAGGCCGCCACCCAGCACGGGCACAACCAAGGCCTCCAGCGCCAGCAGGCGCGGCCACGAGAAGGCAAAGGCCACCAGGGGCAGCAGCCACTCCAGCAGGCCCACGGCGCACAGCACCAGCAGCACCTTGCGCAAATGCGTGGCAAATGGGAAGCGGTGCTGGAAGAGCTGGGTGGCCAGCGCCCACAGCGCCGCCCAGCCTGCCACCACCACCAGAGGCCCCAGCAGCGGCGCGGCGTAGTCGACCCAGCGGGAGTCAGGATCCACGCTGCTCCAGCGGTCCAGCCATTGCAGCAGCACCAAGAGCAATGCCATGCCGGGCAGCAGCGCCCAGTGGCGGCGCACCGGCACGGCCAGCGGCTGCTCCGCCGCCAGCGCAGCTGCCGTGTGGCGAATGCGCAGGGGCACACCCGCCAGCACCAGGTCTTGCGACGCCGCTACGGCCACCGGCTCCTCCGGCTTCAAGGCCTCGCCGGCCATCTCGCCGCCATTGAGGCTGGGCAGCAGGCGCAGTTGCACGCCGCCCTCGGGCGTCCAGTCCAGCACGGCGTGTTCTGCAGCCAGGTGGGGGTCGTCCAGCACCACCTCGCACGCGGGCGAGCGCCCGATGCGTGCCGGCCAGCTGCCCACGCGTTGCAGCAGCTGGGGCCGGCCGTCGCGGCCGAGCAGTTCGACGACGGCGACGGGGGCTGGCAGCGGCATGCCGGGCTTCACTTCTTCGTCCATGCGAAGCCCTCCAGGTAGTGCGCCGCCAGCTTGAGGGCGTTGTCGAAGCTCACGCCTCGGGCATCGAAGCGGCCGAGTGCGCCTTCGGTCTTGGCGTCCACCGTGGTGACGAGGACGGAGAGGTCGTGCAGGCCATCGAGCTTGCGGTAGGCGCGTAGGCAGACCACAGCGCGCAGCGGCAGCCCGTCGCGCTCGACGAAATCTTCCTTGCAGAAGGGGGCGGTGCGGCTCTTGTCGGGGCGGCCCAGGCGCTCGTTGCGGAAGCTCCCCGAGTACTGGCGCGCAAAGCGCAGGGTGCCGAGCTTGCTGCCGTCGTAGGCCTCGTGCGACATGTCGAGCCAGCCGGTCTGCAAGCTGCCGCTCACAAAAATGGCGTGCTCCATGCGGCACTGCGAGCGCTCGAAGTCCAGGCCCTTGGTGTCGGCCGGCGTGCCGCGCCCCCAGCAGCGCATGAAGGTCTGCTCGGGCACCGGCAGGCGGTAGTGCGCATGGTTGGCGCTCTGCCACGGCTGGGCGGTGAAGCGGGTGACGAGCTCGTCCTGGTAGGCCATCAGCTGGTCGCGCAGGCGCGTCCAGCCGGCGCCCTTGAGCGGCTTCGAATCACGACTGCGCTGCAGCAGCTTCTCGGCGTACTCGGCGGGCACGAGGAAGCTCATCTGCTGCGCAAAGAACATCGCCGAGACGTTGATGCCGACCACGCGGCCGTCTTCGTCCAGCACCGGGCCACCGCTCATGCCGGAGTTGATGGAGCCCGAGTAGTAGATGAGCGGGTCGAAGCTGCGCTCCACGAGGCCGTTGTAGGTGCCCTCGACGACGGCAAACGCGACATCGTGTGGGTTGCCCATGGAGTAGATGCGGTCGCCCTTGGAGAGCGGCTGGCCTTGCGGGCGGAAGCTGAGCTGGCCGACGCCTTTGAGCTCGTCCCCCACCACGCGCAGCAGGGCGAGGTCACGCCGGGCGTCGAAGTCGATCAGCTCCAGCTGGCCGCCTTCGCCTTCGGTCGTGGCATAGCGCAGGCGGAAGTTCTCGGGTTCCAGCGCGAACTGACTGATCACGTGGTAGTTCGTGATCACATGGCCCTGCTCGCTGACGATGAAGCCCGAGCCGACGCTGGCCTGGCTGTCTTGCGTCTTGAGCAGGGTGCGGATCTGCAGCAGCTGGCCCTTGGCGCGTTCGTAGAGGCGGCGGGCGCTGGCAGAGACAGGCACCGCCTGACGCCCCTCCGACCCTGCGTG
>CALMQC010000348.1 GCA_937871895.1 uncultured Roseateles sp.
TCATGATGATGCCCACCAGCGCGCCGATGGCCGAGGCCCCGAGCACGATCGGCAGCAGCATCTGCCAGCCCAGCCAGGCGCCCAGGGCCGCCAGCAACTTGAAGTCGCCGAAGCCCATGCCTTCCTTGCCGGTGACGAGCTTGAAGACCCAGTACACCGACCACAAGGACAGATAGCCGGCCAAGGCGCCGATCAGGGATTGCTGCAGCGGGATGGTCCAGCCCAGCAAGGCGCTCAGCAGCCCTGCCCAGAGCAGCGGCTGGTTGATGACGTCGGGCAGCAGCGTGGTGTCCCAGTCGATCAAGGACAGCGCCAGCAGGGCGGCAACGAAGCCGCACCAGAGCAGCACCGTGGGCTGCGGCCCCATCTTCCAAGCCAGGGCAGCGAAGGCCGCGCCGGTGGCGGCTTCCACGACCGGATAGCGCAGCGAAATGGCTGCCTTGCAGGCGGCGCACTTGCCACCCAGGCGCAGCCAGCCGACAAGGGGCAGGTTTTCGTGCCAGCGCAGTTGGTGGCCGCAATGCGGGCAACGCGAGCGCGGCGTTGCAATGCCCAGCGGGGGCAGCTTCTCGATCAGATCGGTGATGGGCTTGGCCGCTGCGGCGAGCTTCTCGGCCACCGGCTTGCCGGCCCCGGACACCTTGGCCACCGACTCAGGGTCGCTGAGGTGTTCGGCGCAGTCAGCCAGCCACTGCCGCTCCATCATCTGAGGCAAGCGGTACGCCACCACGTTGAGGAAGCTGCCGATGCACAGGCCGAAGAGGCCGAGCACCCAGGGTGACAACCAAAAGGCCAGTTCGGCCTCGTTCAGGCCCAGCATCAGACGACCTGGCCGAGCTTGAAGATGGGCATGTACATCGAGACCACGATGCCACCGATCAAGCCACCAAGGATCACGATGATGAAGGGCTCCATGAGGCTGGAAAGCGCCTTCACGGCTTCATCGACTTCGTCCTCGTAGAACTCGGCCGCCTTGCCGAGCATGTGGTCCAGCGAGCCCGATTCCTCACCAATGGAGGCCATTTGAAGCACCATGGTCGGGAAGATGCCCGTCGTGGTCATGGCAGTGGTCAGCGCAGAGCCTGTGGACACATCACGTTGGATGGCCTCCGTGGCTTCCGCAAACACGGCGTTGCCTGAGGCGCCGCCCACCGAGTCCAGCGATTCGACCAAGGGCACGCCAGCCGCGAACATGGTGGACAGGGTGCGCGTCCAGCGCGCAACGGCCGACTTGAACAGCAGGTCACCAAAGACGGGGATCTTGAGCAGGATGCGGTCCATGCGCTTTTGCATGGTGACGGAGCGCCGCCAGGTCTGGAAGAAGAAATAGATACCGCCGCCGATGCCGCCAAAGATGGCCCACCAGAACTTGACGAAGAACTCCGACATCGCAATGACCACGAGTGTGGGTGCGGGTAGATCGGCGCCAAAGCTCTGGAACACGTCCTTGAAGGCCGGCACCACCCAGATCATGATGACCGCGACCACGATGAAGGCCACCACCATCACCGCAACTGGGTAGGTGAGCGCGGACTTGATCTTGTTCTTGATGGCGACCGTCTTCTCCTGATAGACCGCCAGCCGGTCCAGCAGGGCCTCCAAGATGCCGCCTGCTTCGCCGGCTTCAACTAGGTTGCAGTACAGCGCGTCAAAGTACATCGGGTGCTTGCGGAAGGCCGCCGACAGGCTTGTACCGGTCTCGACGTCCTGCCGGATCTCGTTCAGCAGCCGTGTCAGCCGCGGATTGGTGGCGCCGCGCGCCACGATGTCGAAGGCCTGCAGCAAGGGCACGCCCGCACGCATCATGGTGGCGAGCTGGCGGGTGAAGATGGCGATGTCTTTTTGCTTGATCGCCGAGCCGCCGCTGGAGCGGCGCTTCTTGACCTTGTTGACGAGGATGCCCTGGCGCCGCAGCGTGGCACTGACCATGGCCTCGCCACCGGCGCGCAACTCGCCCTTGACCGGCTTGCCGTTGCGGTCTTTGCCTTCCCACTCAAAGATGAAGTCCTTGGCGCCTTTCGCGGCGGCGGCAGTGGCCATGTGGCGTCCTCGCGCTTTGGTTTATTCGTTGGTGGCGGAGAGTACTTCTTCCAGCGTCGTCACCCCGGCCTTGACCTTGACCAGGCCAGACTGACGCAGGTCGCGCACACCGTCCTTCTGAGCCTGAACGGCAATGTCCATGGCGGTACCTTCCGCCAGGATGATCCGTTGAATCTCTTCGGTGATGGGCATCACTTGGTAAAGGCCGACGCGCCCACGGTAACCATTCGTGCAGTTGGAGCAGCCCACCGCGCGGTAAGGCTTCCAACTGCCGTCGAAGTCCTCCTCGACATAGCCCGCCTTGAGCATCGCCTCACGAGGATATTCGGCAGGTGTCTTGCAGTGCTCGCACAGACGGCGCACCAGGCGCTGCGCCGTGATCAAGAGCACGCTTGACGCGATGTTGAACGGCGCCACGCCCATGTTGATCAGGCGGGTCAGCGTCTTGGGTGCGTCGTTGGTGTGGAGCGTCGACATCACCATGTGACCCGTTTGCGCGGCCTTGATGGCGATGTCAGCGGTTTCCAGGTCGCGGATTTCGCCGACCATGATGATGTCGGGATCCTGACGCAGGAAGGACTTGAGAGCGGCCGCAAAGTTGAGGCCGGCCTTGTCGTTGACATTGACCTGATTGATGCCGGGTAGGTTGATTTCGGCCGGGTCTTCAACGGTCGAAATATTGACGCCTGGCTGGTTCAGGATGTTCAGGCAGGTGTAGAGCGACACTGTCTTGCCCGAGCCCGTGGGCCCCGTCACCAGCACCATGCCGTAAGGCCGGTGAATCGCTTGGATCAGCCGGTCGCGCTCGATCTTTTCGTAGCCCAAGGCCTCGATGCCGAGCTTGGCGGAGGAGGAGTCCAGGATACGGATCACGATCTTCTCGCCGAAGAGCGTGGGCAAAGTGCTGACGCGGAAGTCGATCGACTTGCTGCCGAACTTCAACTTCATTCGACCGTCTTGTGGAACACGTCGCTCGGCAATATCGAGGCGCGAGATCACTTTGATGCGAGAGGACAGCTTGTCCTTGATCGCGATGGGTGGTTGCGTGATCTCGCGCAGTTCACCGTCCACCCGGAAGCGAACGCGATAGTGGAATTCGTAGGGCTCAAAGTGCAGGTCAGAGGCGCGCAGATTGATCGCGTCCACCAGCATCTTCTGCAGGAAGCGGACGACAGGCGCGTCCTCGACGTCTGAGGCATCGGCCGAGTCTTCCTGCGGCGTCGCGTCGTCTTCGGCGATATCGAAGTCGAAATCGCCCCCGGCGATCGATTCCAGGGTTTCAGTCGCGTTGGCCCCGGCATTGGCCAGCATCTTGGCCAGCTTGTCGTGCTCGACGATCACCCACTCGGGCTGCAGCTGGGTCGCGAACTTGATGCGCTCGATGACCTCCAGATCGGTCGGATCAGCACCGCCAATGAAGAGCCGGCTGCCACGCCTGGCCAGCGCGACCACCTGGTATTGCTGGGCGAGCTTGCCATCGATCACCCCAGTCGGCAGGCGCTGCGGGTCCATCGCTTCCAGGTCCAGCAGCGGCAGTGCCAGGGCACTGGAGAGAGTGTGCGCGAGGTCCTTGGGCGCAACCTGGCCGCTGGCAATCAGGACGTTGACGAAACTGGTCTTCTTCTCGCGTGCCTGCTTGACGAGGTCTTCGGCCGCCTTGGTCGTCAGTTTCCCGGCGTGCACAAGCATCCGGGCAACACCGGACAACGCGGACTGGGGCGACTCGGCAAGGGTGGCGTCCACGGGCTCCTGGTGGCCCTGGAGCGGGCCTGGAAAGTAGATCGAGTCATTGTGCCAGCCCGCCTGCGTGCTCTTGGCAAACGCAGGGCCCATCAAACTGCACCCTAGGGGCCCGGTCCGGCAATATTTGGGTTGGGTAGCCGCGCAATCGGCTCGCGGGCGGGGCGCGGCAGGGACAGTCTCGGGCCCAGCCCGGGCCGAACCGAGCCACAAAAAAGCCCAAGCGACGCGAACCGCTTGGGCTTTTGCATGAATTGGTCGGGGTGAGAGGATTCGAACCTCCGGCCTCTACGTCCCGAACG
>CALMQC010000349.1 GCA_937871895.1 uncultured Roseateles sp.
CCTGATCGCGCCACAGCAGCGGACGCTCTGCGAGCAGGCCGGGGCCGGCGTCCTGGATCTCGACGCGGCGCTGGCCCTCGGGGGTCTGGACGAGGCGCAGCTCGATCTCGCCGCCCGGTGGGCTGTGGCGGATGGCGTTGTCAAGCAAGTTGCCGAAGAGGCTGCGCAGGTCCTGGGCCACGCCGTTGAGCGAAATCGGAACGGGCGCGTGGTCGACGAAGGCGATGTCGAGCTGGCGCTCGTCGGCCAGGGGCAGGGCGTCGGCAACGCAGTCGCGCAGCAGGGCGCGCAGGTCGAGGCTCTCCAGGGCTCCGCGCTGCCCGACCTCCTGGCGCGACAGGGTCAGCAACTGGTCGACGAGGTGGCGTGCGCGGGCCATGCCCTGCTGCATGCGGCGGTAGGCCTCGGGGTCGGGCACGGGCGCCGGGGCGGCGGCACTGCTGGGGCGCAAGTTCTCGAGCTGCAGTTGCAGGGCGGTGAGCGGGGTGCGCAGTTCGTGGGCGGCGTCCTGCACGAAGCGGCGTTGCGCCTCCAGGGCCTGGTGCAGCCGGGCGAGCATGGCCTCGAAGGCGCGCACCAGCGGGGCGAGTTCGGCCGGCACCTGGGGCGCGACGCCAGCAGCCGTGGCGAGCGGGCCGGCCGGTGTGTCTCGCTGGGTGTCACCCTGATGGGCCAGCGATTCGGCGGCGAGGCGCAGGCGGCGTGACGTGCGACCGATCACGAGCCAGAGCACGGCGAGCGAGATGAGCAAGAGGCTGACGGCGGGGATGCTGGCAAAGAGGGCTCGGCCCACGACCTCGGCCTCGCGAAAGACGAGGCTCTGCAGCACCTGCACGCGTGGCCCGCCGGGCAAGGCCGTGGCGGCGGTGTAGACGCGCCAGGTCTGGCCGGCGGCGCTGAGGTCTCGCCAGCCGGGCTCGGCTTGCAGCGGGATGCCAACGCCCGGCAAGGCGCTGGCTTGTGGCGTGGGGCTGGCCTCACACCAGAGCTGCAAGGCGAAGTGGCCGTCCTCGTGCACATCGATCTCGCTCAAGGGGCGCAACGGGGGGAGGGTCTCGCAGCGGTGAGCGCGGGCGGTCTCGGCCATGGCTTCCATCTGGCCGTCCATGAAGCGGTCGATGGTCTTGCGATAGCCCTCGTAGAACTTCCAGCCCAGCAGCAGGCCGGTGAGCAGGTAGAGCGGCAGCAGCCACTGCACGAGCTCGCGGCGCAGGCTGGTGGGGGCCCGCATCACATGGCTCCAACAACGGGCACGCGCCAGCCCAGGCCGCGCACATTGCGGATCACCTCGGCGCCAAACTTGCGCCGCACGCCGAGGATGAGCACGTCCACGGTGTTGCTGCAAACCTCTTCGTCCCAGCCATAGATGCGCTGCTCCAGCTGCTCGCGCGAGAGGATGGCGCCGGGGCGCTCGAGCAGCGCACGCAACAGCGCGAACTCGCGGGCCGTGAGTGCCTCGCGCGTGCCCTGATGCACCGCTTCGCGGGTGTTCAGGTCCAGCTGCAGCGCTGCGCCCACGCCGAGCAGGGCCTGCGCGGCCCCGCTGCGGCGGCGCATCACGGCGCGCATGCGGGCCAGCAGCTCGCCCATCTCAAAGGGTTTGACGAGGTAGTCGTCGGCGCCGAGGTCCAGGCCTTCGATGCGGTCGTCCAGGCCGTCACGCGCCGTCAGCACCAGCACGGGCGTCAGCGCGCCTTCGGCCCGCAATTGGCGCAGCACGCTGAGCCCGTCAAGGCGCGGCAGCCCGAGGTCGAGCAGCACGCAGGCGTAGCCACCGTCACGCAGGGCCAGTGCCACCGGCGCGCCATCGCGCACCCAGTCGACCGTCCAGCCGGCGCGCTCGAGGGCGGGCACCAGGCTCTGGCCAATCATCTCGTCGTCTTCCACCAGCAGGGCTTTCACGCGGGCGAGCTTAAGCGCTCCGAATGAGCGACGAATGAGGGACGAACGAGAAGAGGCGTCGCGCCTTTCTCATGCTCGCCTCATCTTCGGCCCCTAGGCTGAGCGCCGTCATGTCGACGAGCCAAGGAAGACTCATGCGAACCCGATTGATCGTGCTGGCCCTGTGTGCCGCCATTGCCGGCCCTGTGCTGGCCGAGGACCAAAGCCTGCTGATGCTGGGCGTGGGCGCAGGCACCGAACGCCTGGCCTACAAGGGCGCCCACATGCGCAAGCGCGCGGTGCCCTTGATCATCTACCAGAACGAGTGGCTGGCCGTGAGCCTGCCCACGGCCGATCTCAAGTTGCCGGACTTCGGCCCTGTGTCGCTGCGCCTGCGCGCCCGCTTCGGCTTCGATGGCTACAAGGCCAAAGACGCCACCGGCCTGGCCGGCATGGCGACGCGGCGCGACGGCTTGTGGCTCGGGCCGGCGGCCGTCATCGAGGGGGAGCTGGGCGAGCTGTCGCTTGAGGCCACGCGCGATGCCTCGGGCAGCAGTGGCGGTGCCGGCAAGGGCAGCCAATGGCGCTTGCAGTACGAGTACACGGTGCGGCTTGGGGCCCTGAGCCTGACGCCGCAGCTGGGCGTGGCCGGCCTGGACCGCAAGTATGTGGACTACTACTACGGCGTGCGTGCCACCGAGGTGCGGCCGGACCGTGCGGCCTACACCGGCCGCGCCACGCAGCAGCTGGAGCTGGGCCTGCGCAGCAGCTACGCGCTGTCGCAGAAGTCGATGTTGTTTGTGGGCCTTTCGGCCAACAGGCTGGGCAGTGCCGCCGCAGACAGCCCGCTGGTGGAGCGCCGGTACACCGGCAGCCTGTTCGCGGGCTGGTTCTACCGGCTCTGAAGCGGGCGCTGCGCGACGTGGCCGCTAGCCCAGCCACCACCCACCGAGCCAGCCCAGCGTCGCGAGCAACAGGCCGAGCCAACCGGCCACCACGCTCCAGATCGTCTCGCGGCCCGAGCGGGGCAGCCCCACGCGCAGCACCATCGCGCAGTCCAGCAGGTATTGCTTCGGGTGCGCGAAGGCGCCGGCCATCATCAGCGTAAGGCCGCTGCCTTCGGCAACGCCGAACCCATCGCCCTCGCTCCAGCACGCGGCCGTCCAGAGCAGAGCCACTGCGACGCCCGCCACCAGCAGGCCAGCCAGCAAAAATTCGCCGAGGTCGTAGGGGTTGCCGTCGCGCATGTCGTCAAGTGCTATGGACGACCATGGTTCACGCAAGCCGGCCTTGGCGTTCTCAAACCCGCCATCAGGCGCTAGCACTCAACTGCACCACAGCCCGCAGCGTCAACGGCAGACCCTTGCGCAAGCTGGCCACGCCCACCACCGAGCGGGCGTGAAGGCCCGCCGGGCCCAGCACTTCGGCCAACAGGTCGGAGGCGCCGTCCAGCACCTCGGCGTGTGCCTCAAAGTCCGGCGTCGTGTTCAAGAAGCCCTGCAGCTCGGCAAACTTCGCCACGCGATCCAGCGAGCCGGCATGTGCCTTGACGGCAGCCAGCAGCTCCACCGCGGCCGAGCGCGCCATGGCGTAGCCCTGTGCGGCCGTGTACTCGGCCCCGAGGCGGCCCTTGAGCACCTCGCCAGGCTGCGCACGCGGCGCACGCGCCGAGACGAAGAGCAGGCCGTTCGCTTCCACGCAGGTTGCGTAATTGCCGGCCGGCGGCGCGGCCTCGGGCAGGGTCAGGGCAAGGGCGGCGAGGCGGGCTTCGGGGGTGGGCATGGGCGGCGCTCC
>CALMQC010000350.1 GCA_937871895.1 uncultured Roseateles sp.
CCTTGGCGGGAAGGTCAAACAGCACCACCGGCACCTAGACGTTGACGAGGTGGGCCGCGATCTGAGCGCCCATCACGCCGGCGCCGAGCACGGCCACCTTGCGGACTTGGAACTTCGAACTCATGAGATCTCCTGGAGAGGCAATCGGGTCAGGCAGCGCACGCTGCCCTGTGGAACTTGCGGCCTGGCCCCGCGTGCGTTGGCGGGGCGGACGGCCTGGCGGGGTGCGTTACTCGATGCGCACCCAGGTCTGTGTGCGGCCAAACAGCGGCGCGCCGATGTAGCCCCGCACCTCCAGCTTCTTGCCGCCGTCGATGGGCTTGAGGCGCACCTTGTAGACCTTGCCGTTGTTGGGGTCGAGGATGTCGCCACCGTCCCACAGCTCGGCATCGCTGGGGTTCTTCTTGACGTTGCGCAGGATGTTCATGCCCAGGACCAGTTGGTCCTTGCGTTCGTCGGTGCACTTGTCACAGCGCACATCCTGCTTGCTGGGGTCAAAGACCTTCTCGATCTTGGCGCTGAAGACACCCCCGGTCTCGCTGATGCGCACCAGCGACTTCTCCTGCTTGGTCTCGTCGTCGATGGTCTTCCACAAACCCGCCGGCGTGGCCTGCGCCAGGCACAGCGCCGGCAGCAACAGGGCAGCGGCAGCGAACAAAGCCTTCATCGGTGTCTCCAAAGCGTCGTGGTTGAGGCGGTCAGCTCAGAACAGAGCTTCGTCCATTTCCATCAGCGGCGCCAGCCCCGCGCGGCAGCTGCGGATCAGGCCAGCCGTCTCGGGCAGCAGCTTGGCGAAGTAGAAGCGCGCGGTGGCAAGCTTGGCCTTGTAGAAGGGGTCGCCGCTGGACTGCTTCTCAAGCGCGATCTTGGCCATGCGCGCGAAGAAGTAGGAGAAGCACAGGTGGCCGACCACACGCAGGTAGTCCACCGCAGCGGCGCCCACTTCGTCGGGGTTGCCAAAGGCCTTCATGCCCAGCTCTTGCGTCAGCTTGGTGACCTTGTCGCCAATGTCGGCCAGCGGGTTCACGAACTCCTGCATGGCCTCGTTGACGCCCTCCTCCTCGACGAAGTCGATGATCTTCTTGCCGAAGGCCTTGAGCGTGGCGCCGTTGTTGTGCAGCACCTTGCGGCCCAGCAGGTCGAGCGACTGGATGGTGTTGGTGCCCTCGTAGATCATGTTGATGCGCGCGTCGCGCACGAACTGCTCCATGCCCCACTCGTGGATGTAGCCGTGACCGCCAAAGACCTGCATGCAATGCGAGGTGGCGATCCAGCCGTTGTCGGTGAAGAAGGCCTTGATGATGGGCGTCAGCAACGCCACCTCGGCCTCGCAGGCCTTGCGCTCGTCTTCGTCATCGGAGCCCAGGGCCTTGTCGAGCTGCAGCACCGTGTAGGCCTGCAGCGCGCGGGCGCCTTCTGCGTACGCACGGGCCGTCAGCAGCATCTTGCGCACGTCGGGGTGGACGATGATCGGATCCGCTGGCTTGTCCGGCGCCTTGGGGCCCGAGAGCGCGCGCATTTGGATGCGATCCTTGGCGTAGGCCACGGCGTTCTGGTAGGCCACTTCGGTCAGGCCGAGCGACTGGTTGCCCACGCCCAGACGGGCCGTGTTCATCATCACGAACATGGCGGCCAGGCCCTTGTTGGGCTCGCCCACCATCGTGCCCACGGCGCCTTCCAGCGTCATTTGGCAGGTGGAGTTGGCGTGGATGCCCATCTTGTGCTCGAGGCCTGAGCAGAAGATGCCGTTGCGATCGCCGATGGAACCATCGGCGGCGACCTTGAACTTCGGGACCAAGAAGAGCGAAATGCCCTTGGAGCCCGCCGGCGCATCCGGCAGGCGCGCCAGCACCAGGTGGACGATGTTGGCGGCCAGGTCATGCTCGCCGGCCGAGATGAAGATCTTCTGCCCGGTCAGCTTGTAGCTGCCATCGGCTTGCGGCTCGGCCTTGGTGCGCAGCAGGCCGAGGTCGGTCCCGCAGTGCGGCTCAGTCAGGCACATGGTGCCGGTCCACTCACCGCTGGTCAGCTTGGGCAGGTAGACGGCCTTTTGCTCGGGCGTGCCGTGGGCGTGCAGGGCCTCGTAGGCGCCGTGGCTCAGGCCGGGGTACATGGTCCAGGCCTGGTTGGCCGAGTTCAGCATCTCGTAGAAGAACTGGTTCAGTGTGTGCGGCAGGCCCTGGCCGCCGTAAGCGGTGTCACAAGAGAGCGCCGGCCAGCCGCCTTCCACGTACTTGGCATAGGCCTCCTTGAAGCCCTTGGGCGGCGTCACCTCGTGGCTGTCGCGGTCGAGCTTGCAGCCCTCGGCGTCACCGCTGAGGTTGATCGGAGCGATCACTTCGGCCGCGAACTTGCCGCCCTCTTCCAGCACCGCATTGATGGTGTCGGCATCGACCTCGGCGTGCGCCGGAATCATCTTGAATTCGTCCACGACGTTCAGCAGCTCATGCAGAACGAATTGCATGTCGCGCAGCGGCGGGGTGTACTGAGGCATGGAGAAGACTCCTGGGTGAGTGAATCGAAAAGGGTCAGCGGCGGGCCGCTGCGGGTTTGGCAAGCGCCTTGCGGTCCGCCTGGCGGCCCGCCTCGGTGGCGTATTGGTTGAGCATCCGCTCGAAGCCCTGGCCCGCCCGCGCCAAGGCGCCAGGGTTGCGCAGGAAACGCGCGTCGTGGTGCAGCGACAGGATCAGGCCGTGCAGTTCGAACAGGATTTGCTCGACATCGGCATCGGGCAGCAGATGGCCCTCCTCCAGCGCGAGCACGATGGCCTTGCGCAGCGCCGACTGCCAGGCCTTGACCATGGACACCAGCGCATCGCGCACCGGCCCGGGCCGGTCATCAAACTCGACAGCGCCGCTGATGTAAAGGCAGCCGGAGTCGATCTCGACCGTCACGCGGCGCACCCAGCGCTCGAACAGCGCGCGCATGCGCGGCAGGCCGCGCGGGTCGCGGATGCTGGCGAAGAAGACTTCTTCCTCGAACTTGGCGTGGTACTCGGCGACCACGGCAATCTGCAATTCCTCGCGCGAGCCGAAGTGGGCGAACACGCCGGACTTGCTCATGCCCGTCACCTCGGCCAGCGCGCCGATGGACAAGCCCTCCAGGCCCATGTGCGAGGCCAGGCCGAGCGCGGCCTCCAGGATGATGGCGCGCGTCTGCTGTCCCTTGTGCATCGAACGCGCCAAGGCCTCGCGCTTGCGCAGCGAGAGCGGGCGCGCCTTCTTGCTGGACTCGGTCAGGCTGGGCACTGGCGTGGGGGCAGAATAAAACGAACGGTCGTTCTATTTTGCAGATTTCACGCGGGTTACACCGCTGCCGTGGCCGGCTTTTTCTAGGGTTGCTGGCCTAAACCCCGGGAAGTCCCCAAGAAAGTCACGCCCCCCCTGCACGCAACGCCCCGTCTTGAGAGCTGTCAAGCGCTTGCAGTACCCTAGGAGCCTGCGCGGCAGGATTTCACGGTCCGGCGCCCGCGCGCGGTTTCCAGTGCTCGTAGGTGTCTGCTTCTTTTCAAGGAGAGTGAACCCGTGGATGTGCTGCAGCTTGACGTTTCTGGCCGCCCTCAGGCCTGGATCACCACGCGCGAGGCGGCCGTCCTCTACAGCTGTGACGACGTGGCCTGGACGCTGGGCGAGCCCTGCCAGGTGCTGCGCGGCGGCTGGCAGCGAGTGACGGGGCGGCAGTCCCGCATCGAGGTGCATCCCATCATTGCAGTGCGCGGCGCCATCCCGACCCGCGCCTGGCGTCAAGCGCCTGCGCTGACCAACTCCAAGCTGTTCGCGCGCGACCGCTATGTGTGCGCCTACTGCGGCGGCCTGTTCAGCCCCGAGATCCTGACCCGCGAGCACATCCACCCCACCTCGCGCGGCGGCCGTGATACCTGGATGAACTGCATCACCGCCTGCCGTCCTTGCAATGGCCGCAAGGGCAGTCGGCTGCCCGAGGAGGCGCATATGAGCCTGCTCTACCTGCCCTACACGCCCAGCCTGCACGAGGACATGATCCTGCGGGGTCGCCGCATCCTGGCAGACCAGATGGAATTCCTGCTGGCAAGCGTGCCGCGCTCCAGCCGCCTGCACGGGTAAACCTGGGTAAAGCGGCGTCTGGCCGTCAACGCTGCGGCGGACTCATCCGTTGGGCGGCACATCTGTTGTCCCTGGAGCCCCAGATGTCTCGTCTTGCCCTGCCCACCGTGATCGCCCTGGCCTTGGCCCTGAGTGCCTGCGCCACCTCCAACCCCGATGTGATCGGCCGGCATGAAACCCAGCGCATGTCCCAGGTTCAGGACGCCACGGTCCTGTCCACGCGCCCTGTGGTGGTTGACGGCACACAAAGTGGCACCGGTGCAGTGGCGGGCGGTGTGATCGGTGCCATCAGCGGTGGCTCGGTCGGTGGCCGGCGTGAGGGCCAGGTGGCCGGTGTGCTGGGCGCGGTGGCCGGTGCCGTGATCGGCAACGCCATCGAGCGCAGCAGCACGCGTGAGGCAGCCGTCGAGATCCTGCTGCAGATGCGCAACGGCGAACGCCGTGCCGTCGTCCAGGCGCAGGGCGCCGAGCAATTTGCACCGGGCGAAGCCGTGATCCTGGTCACAACCGGCGGCAAGACGCGCGTGATGCGTGCGCCGCCTGTCACGGCGCCGCCTCCGGCGCCCGCTGTCAGCCGTTGACCGGTGCCTCCCTCGGGCGCCACACTCCGCCACGCGGAGGTGAGGCTGGCCCGAGAGCGTTGCTCGACAACGAGCTAAGCGGGCTGCGGCCAAAGCCGCCACGCAATGCCCGCCCATGCGCACCCACCCTCAACAATGCCAGCTTCGCTCGTGCGCCCTTCAAAGGCGCGGGGCATGAGCGTGCTGCCCGCCATCCTCGACATCGAAGCCTCGGGCTTTGGCCGCGGCAGCTATCCCATCGAGATTGGCTTTGTCGACCCGCACGGCGCCCTCTTTTGCTCGCTGATCCAGCCCGAGCCCGACTGGGTCCACTGGGACGCCTCGGCCGAGCAATTGCATGGCATCCAGCGTGCGCTGCTGCTGCAGCACGGCAAGCCTGCCGCCTGGGTGGCCGAGGAGGTCAACAAGCGTCTGGCCGGCCAGACGGTGTACTGCGACGCCTGGGGCCACGACTACGCCTGGCTCTCGCGCCTCTATGACGCCGCCGAACGCTCGCCCAGCTTCAAGCTGGAAGACCTGCGCTACTTGTTGACCGAGGACGAAGCGGCCCGCTGGCACGCCACCAACCATGCCGTGCGCGAACGTCAGGCCCTGCGCCGGCACCGGGCGAGCAGCGACGCCAAGCTGCTGCAACTGACCCTGGCCGAACTGCGCCGCACCGTCACCGCTTGAACAGCGCCTGGCGCGCGGCGCGCAGCAGGTTCTTCTGCACCTTGCCCATCGCATTGCGCGGCAGCTCGGGCACCACGTCCACCTGCTTGGGCACCTTGAAGCCCGCAATGCGCGCCTTGAGCGCGGCAATCAAGCCCGCCGCATCCACCGCCTGACCTGGCCGCGCGGTCACCACGGCCACCACCGCCTCGCCAAAGTCCGGGTGGGGCACACCAATCACGGCCGACTCGGCCACGCCGGGCATCTCGTTCAGATAACTCTCAATCTCGGCCGGGTAGACGTTGAAGCCCCCGGTGATGATCACGTCCTTGCTGCGGCCCACGATGGTGAGGTACTGCTTGCCATCGAAGCGGCCCACGTCGCCGGTCTTGAACCAGCCATCCAGCGTGAACTCTTCGGCCGTCTTCTCCGGCAGCCGCCAGTAGCCCGAGAACACATTCGGCCCCGAGACCTGCACGTCGCCGATCTCGTCAACGTCGCAGGCTTGCCCATCTGCCCGCACCACACGCACGCCCACGCCGGGCAAGGCAGGGCCCACCGTGCCGCCCACGCGCGCGCCATCGGCAGCACGGCAGGGGTTGGAGGTGAGCATCACGGTCTCGCTCATGCCGTAGCGCTCCAGGATGACGTGGCCGGTGCGTGCCTCGAAGTCCTTGAAGGTCTCGATCAGCAGCGGCGCCGAGCCACTGATGAAGAGCCGCATCTGGCGGCAGGCCTCGCGGGTCAAACTGGCCTCGGCCAGCAGGCGCACATAGAGCGTGGGCACGCCCATGAAGACGGTGGCGCGGGGCAGACGCTCGATCACCGCGCGCGGGTCAAAGCGGTTGAGCCACAGCATCGCGCTGCCATTGAGCAAAGCGCCATGCGAAGCGACGAAGAGCCCATGGACGTGAAAGATCGGCAGCGCGTGGATGAGCACATCGCCGGGCCGCCAATCCCAATACGTCTTGAGCGTCTGCGCGTTGGCGAGCAAATTGCCATGGCTCAGCATCGCGCCCTTGCTGCGCCCGGTGGTGCCGCTGGTGTAGAGGATGGCGGCCAGGTCGCCGGCCTTGAGTGGCACGGGCGTGTGCGTGTCCGGCATCTGCGCCGCGCGGTCCAGCAGGGTGCCGCTGCGGTCGTCATTCAGCGTGAAGACGTACGCCGTGCCCAGTTGGAAGGCGAGCTTGCTCACCCAGCCAAAGTTGCGCCCGGCGCACACCACCAGGGCTGGCTCCGCGTCGCGCAGGAAGTGCTCCAGCTCGGCCTGCTGGTAGGCCGGGTTCAACGGCAGGTAGACGAGGCCCGCGCGCAGCACCGCGAGGTACAGCAGCAGCGCCTCGACGCTCTTGTCCGTATGCGCCGCCACGCGGCTGCCGGCCGGCAAGTCGAGCGAAACGAGCAGGTTGGCCAGCATCGCGCTGGCCCGGTCCAGATCACGCCAGGTGTAGAGCGCGCCTTCGGCGTCGATGGCGGTGCGATCCAGGTCGGCCGGGAAGCCCTGACGCAGGGCGGTGAACAGGTTCATGGTGTTGATTCAATCCAATCGTGCGCCGGAGCGCTTGACGACCTCGGCCCAGCGCCGCGTCTCTGCCGCCACGAACTGGCCAAAAGCCTCGCCATAGAGATTCGGTGGCTCGGTCCCAAGGCCGATCCAGGTCTGCCGCAGGTCTTCATTGGCAAAGGCCTTGCGCAGCTCGGCCTGCATGGCGGCCACGAGCTCCCTGGGCGTGCCCTTGGGGGCCCAGAGGCCGTACCAGGTGGCCACCTCGTAGCCGGGCACGCCGGCTTCGGCGGCGGTGGGGATGTCGGGGAAGCCCGGCGCCCGCTTCGTCCCCGCCACGGCCAGCGCCTTGATGCGCCCGGAGCGGATGTGCTGGGCCGACGAGCCCAGGCCGTCGAACATCAGGTCGACCTGCCCGGCGATCAGGTCCTGCAGCGCAGGCCCGGCACCACGGTAGGGGATGTGCGTGATGAAGGTCTGCGTCTGCATCTTGAACAGCTCGCCCGCCAGGTGGTGCGAGGTGCCGTTGCCGGCCGAGCCGTAGTTCAGGGCGCCGGGCTTGGCGCGCAGCGCGGCGAGCAGGCCCTTCAGGTCGGCCACCGACACCTTGCCCGGGTGCACCACGACGACCTGCGGCACGCTGGAGATGAGGCCAACGGGGATGAAGTCGCTCTCCAGCTTGTAGTCGAGCTTGGGGTACATGGCCGGCGCAATGGCATGGTGCACCGCGCCCATGAAGAAGGTGTAGCCATCGGGCGCCGCCTTGGCCGCGATGCCCGCGCCCAGCGTGCCGCCCGCGCCACCCTTGTTGTCGATGATGAACTGATGCCCCGTCTGGCGCGTGAGCACGGCCGTCAAGGGGCGCGCAAAGGTGTCTGTGCCACCCCCGGCCGGGAAGGGGACGACCCAGGTCACGGGCTTGTTGGGCCAGGCCGGGCTCTGGGCCTGAGCGGGGAGGGAAACGGCGGCAGCCACAAGGGCGGTGATGGCGGCCAGGGCAATGCGACGGTGCATCAAGGCGAACTCCGTGAGCCAATAGACCTGCCCATTCTTGGGCCGCCCGGCGGCTGCGCCTACACAGGATTTCCTGACCCCTATTGGTCCAGCAGCTGTCTCACGCGTGACAGCAAATCGGCCTTGGCAAAGGGCTTGTTCAGGCTGTCACAGCGCGTCTCGTCCAAGAACTGGCGCGCGCTGGCCGACAAGGTGTCGCCCGTCACGAACAGCATGCGCCGGGCCAGCGCCGGGTACTGGCGCTTGACCTCGCGCCACAGCCGCGCGCCGTCGAGGTCGGGCATGTGCAGGTCGCTGATGATGGCGTCAAAGCGCGCCTCGGCCAGCATGGCCAGAGCCACCGCGCCGGACTCAGCCGTCATCACCTCGTGGCCAGCGCCCTCCAGCATCTCGCTCATCAGCTCGACGATCTCGGGCTCGTCGTCCACCACCAGCAGGCGGGCCGAGCCCTCGGTCGAGGCGACGAGCGGCGCCGGCTCGGAGTCCAGCACCTCGCGCTCACCACTCACCGGCAGTTGCAGGCAGAAGCAGGCCCCCTCGCCTTGCGGCAGCAGCATCAGCTCGCCGCCATGCTCGCGGGCGATGGAGCGCGACACCGCGAGGCCCAGGCCCGTGCCCATGCCCTCGCTCTTGGTGGTGAAGAAGGGCTCAAAGATGCGGTCCTGCACCTCGCGACGGATGCCTGGGCCGTTGTCGCGCACGTGCAGCCACACGCGGGGCGAGCGGCGGCGGTCCGTGTTCGAAGTGGGCGTGAGCCCGGTCGAGACCGTGATGCGCCGCGCACCGTCGCGCCCCGTCAGTGCCTGCTGGGCATTGACGAGCAGGTTCAGCACGATCTGGCCGATCTGGTCAGCATCGGCGTTCACGCTCGGCAGGCCCGGCAGCAGGTCGGGCTCGATGTCGATGCCGTGGCTGCGCAGTGCGTAGCCCAGCATGTCGATGGCGGCGGTGGCCAGGTCGTTGAGCGAGACCTCGCTGCGGTTGGCGGGCCGGCTGCGCGCCATGTTCAGGAAGGTGCGCACGATGCGGCCGCAGCGCTCCGCCGCCTCATTGATGCGCTGCGCGTCGGCCGCCAGTGCCTGGCCCGAGAGCTTTTCGGCCAGCAGGGCCGCGCGGCCCATGACGATGGAGAGCGGGTTGTTCAACTCGTGGGCCACACCGGCCAGCAGGCTGCCCATGGCGGTGAGCTTCTCGCTCTGGCGCAACGCCTCGCGCTGGCGCTCGATCTCGGTCTGCGCGGCCTGGCGCTCCGACAGGTCGAACAGCGAGGCCGTGTAGAAGGTCTCGGTGCCCACCGCTGTGCGCCACAGGATCATCTCGACCGGGAACTCGCTGCCATCGGCCCGCAGGGCCGACATCTCGACCCGCCGGCCCATCACCCGCGCCTCGCCCCCGCTCGACACCCGGGCCATGCCCGCGTTGTGAGCGCCGCGATAGCGCTCAGGGATCATCACCTCGGCCACCGAGCGGCCGATGGCCTGCTCGCGCGGCAGCCCGAACATGGCCACCGCTGCGGGGTTGAACTCGACCACGGTGCCCTGGGCGTCGGTCGACACCAAGGCCGCCATCGCGTTGTCGAAGATGCTGGACTTGAGGGCCTCGCTGGCCTCCAGCTCCTGCACCTTGGCCGACAGCTCGGCGTCGCGCAGCTTCAGCTCGGTGACGTCGAGGCTGACGACGATGATGGCCTGCGGCACACCACTCTGGCAGTCCACCGGGATCAGGTGCTCACGCATATAGCGCCGGCCAGCGCCCGAGAGCTCGATCCAGCCCTCCCAGGCCACGGTCTGCCCGCTGTCCAGCCGGCCTCGCACAGACTCGTAGGCGCTGTAGGCCATGCTGCCGATGATGCGGGCAATGGGTTGCTCCAGCACCTGCGCCGGGTGCAGGCCCGTGAACTTGAAGAACTCGTTGTTAGCCCAGACCAGGCGCTCGTTCACGTCCAGCACCACCGCGCGGGCCGGCACGGCCTCCAGCAGCTGGGTCAACAGCGGCATGGTGGCCGAGAGCACGCCATCGAGGCGGCCGGCCCCGCCATCAGGGGTGGGGTGGAACTTGAAGGCGTCAGTCATGGGGCGTCGTTTCGAGGGCCTGCCGCTGGAAGCGGGCGATCATAAGGACGCCGGCCACGGTGCCCCGGGCAGCGCAGCTCAAGCCGCTTGCGGCAGCGTGAGCCCAAAGCCTGGCAAGGCTGGCGGTGCCAGGGCAGCCGCACCGCGTTGCATGGTGGTGGCAACGAGGGTGTACATCGCCGTCCAGGCCTCGCGCAGCTCGGGCGTGAAGGCAGCGCCCAAACCGGCTTGCAGCGTGTCCAGCAAGGCAGCGCCCACGGTGTCGTAGTGGGCGGGCTGCACGCCGTAGCCGGCATGGCGCACGCCCAGTTGCAGCAGCACGGGCTCCAGCGCGGCGGGGCGGTCCAGCAGCGCCACGGCCGCGGCAATCATCTGCATCAGGCGCTCGCCCTGCTCACGCGGGTTGCCGCGGAACAGCGGGCGCAGCGCCGGGTCGCGCTCAAAGAGGCGGGCATAGAAGGCCTCGGCCACCTGCTCGGCCATCGGCACCAAGGGCTCGAAGCTTTCGCGGACGGCCTGGATTTGTTGGGGGGTCATGGGGTTTCCTTTCAGTGACGCAGCCATTGCTCGGCCACGGGACCCAGCAGAGCGAGGATGAACAGACCGGCCCAGAAGCCACGCGGCGTCTGCGCGTGGCCATATGGGGCGGGGGCGGGAGTGAGGAGGTCTTCGACGTCCTCGTAGAAGGCTTCGCTGCGGTAGTGCATGGCGCGCTCCAGTTGTCGATGGCGTGACTGTGGCGAGCCGAGGTTTCAGCACTGCTTCAAGGCGGCCGGCTCTGTGTTGCGTTTGTTTCAGCGGGCGCTTGGCATCGCTTGAGCCTGCCTATGATTTGCGCGCCATGCCTCAGACCACTCCCGCTCCTACCGTGCTCGTCGTGGACGACGAACCCGAACTGCGCGCCTTGCTGGCCGAGTACTTCGGCCGCAATGGCTTCATCGTCATGCAAGCCGAGAACGCCGCCGTCGCGCGCGAGCGGGTGGCCGAGCAGGTGCCCGATGCCGCTGTGCTGGACATCAACATGCCGGGCGAGAACGGCCTCTCGCTGGCCCGCGCGCTGCGCGAGAGCCACCCGCAACTTGGCCTCGTGATGCTGACCACGGCCGGCGAGGCCATCGACCGCATCGTTGGCCTGGAGGTCGGCGCCGACGACTATGTGGCCAAGCCCTTCGAGCTGCGCGAGCTGCTGGCCCGCGTGCGCGCCGTGCTGCGGCGCCTGCAGGTCGCCGCCACAGCTGCCCCAGCGCCGGCCAACAGCCACCCCGACCGCGTGCCCTTTGGCATCTGCCAGCTGGATGTGGCTCAGCGCAAGCTCTTCGGTGCCGAGGGTCAGGAGATCGACATCACCGCCGCCGAGTTCGACCTGCTCGCGCTCTTTGCCCGGCACCCCAACCGGCCGCTCAACCGTGACCAGATCATGGAGCAAGCGCACAACCGGGGCTGGGACGTGTTCGACCGCAGCATCGACCTGCGCATCATGCGGCTGCGTCGCAAGATCGAGCGCAACCCCGACAAGCCCGAGGTCATCAAGACCGTGCGCAACGTCGGCTACGTCTACGTGCCGGGCAACCATTGAAACGAACCGGGACCGCGCGTGAAGCCTGATTGATACACGCGCTTTCGAGACTGCTCCCTGTTGGCAACGCACCGGTCATCGCCGGTCTGCCACCAGATCTCAAACCCACTCTTATTTGGAGCAGCCATGATCAAGTCCCTCACCCCCGTCCTCGGCGATCTCGACAACGGCATCGTCACGTCCAGCCTCGGCAGCGTCAGCATGACGATCAATGCCAACGGCAAGCCGCAGAACGTCGTGCGCAGCATGCAGCAGTACGACCTCAGCGACTACATCGACGAAGTCACCGCCACCACCAATGCCGACGCCATCTACGCGGAAGCCGGCGACGACAAGATCTACGGCGACGCGGGCGACGACTACATCAACGGCGGTGCCGGCATGGACACGCTCTACGGCGGCGCCGGCAACGACCACCTGGTCGGCGGCATCGGCGGCGACTACCTGCAGGGCGACGCCGGCAACGACGTGCTCGAAGGCGGCGCCGGCCTCGACACCCTGCGCGGCGGCGAGGGCGACGACCTCTACATCGTCTGGGACAACGACACCATCACCGAGTACAGCGGCCAGG
>CALMQC010000351.1 GCA_937871895.1 uncultured Roseateles sp.
AGCCCTGGGCCTTGCTGGCGTCACGGCCGGCAGCTGAGAAGAGTGCCAGGATGCCGGGTTGGGCGCGCCCTGATCGCATGCGCTTGAGGCCCTGGGCGACGAGGCGGCGGTTGTTGGCGTCGAGCTTGACGACGTCGGCCACGGTGCCGAGGGCCACGAGGTCGAGCAGGCCATCGAGCCGGGGTTGCTCGGCGAAGGCGCCACGCGTCCGCAGCTCGCGCCGCAGCGCCAGCAGCACATAGAAGGCCACGCCCACGCCGGCCAGGGCCTTGCTGGCAAAGGGGCAGCCGGGCTGGTTGGGGTTGACGAGGGCATCGGCCTCGGGGAGCTGCACGCGGCCGTCTACGAGCGCGGGCAGGTGGTGGTCGGTCACCAGCACCTGCAGGCCCTGAGCGCGGGCATGCAGCACGCCGGCCAGGCTGGCAATGCCGTTGTCCACGGTGACGAGCAGCTCGGGGCGTTTGGCCTGCGAGAGTGCCAGGTCCACGATGGCGGGCGTGAGGCCGTAGCCGTGGATGGCGCGGTCGGGCACGACATAGCCGAGCCGCTCGGGCTGGGCCCCCAGCAGCTTGAGTCCGCGCAGCATCACGCTGCAGGCCGTGGCGCCGTCGCAGTCGTAGTCGGCCACGACGCAGATCTGGCGGCCTTGCTCGATGGCGTCGGCCAGCAGCAGGGCGGCGGCGTCGATGCCTTTGAGGCCTTCCGGGGGCAGCAGTTGTGCGAGGCCGTCGTCCAGCTCGGTGGCCGCCACCACGCCGCGCGCGGCATAGAGCCGGGCCAGCAGCGGCGGCACGCCGGCTTGCTCCAGCGCCCAGGCGGTGCGGGGCGGCACGTCACGTTGCACGAGCTTCATAGCGACTCCAGCACCGGCGTGGCCGGCGGCGTGCTGAAGCTCAGTCGCAGGCGCTGCAGCAGGCCAAGCGGGCGGGGCTCGAAGCGCCGGGCCCAGCGCGGGCCGGCCAGCGTGAGGCTCGCTGACTCGCCGCAGGCAGCGGCGGCGAGTAGGGCGGGCAGGGTGTCGGCGTCAATTCGCCGCCAGGCCTCGCACCAGGCGGCCAGGTCGCCTTCCTGCCAGGGGCGGCTGAGGCTGCTGTTGATCCGCAGCGCGGGCGTAGCGCTGTCGCTGCGGCCGATGTCGCTGATCCAGACCGAGTTGATGGGCAGCTTGCCTTCGGGTTCACGGCGGGCGTTCAAGGGCAGGGCATGCAGCAGCATTTGCGCCTCGTTCTGCCAGCGCTTGAGCACGCGCGCCTGGGGCAGCCAGGGTTCGATGGGGCCGCCGGCCACACGGTCGAGGCTGGCGGCGCGCAGGCCATCGAGCGCCGTGGCATGGCCGATCAGCCAGCCGCCCTCGGGGTGGGGCTGGCGGGTCCAGCCTTCGTCGGCGGGCCAGAGCTGGGCGGGCACCGTGGCCAGGTCTTGCCAGTCGGCGTCTTGCAGCTCCAGCGCGTGGGGCGGGGCCATGTCCACGCCGTCCGAACCCACGGCCAGGTGCACGGGCGTGACCCGGGCCCAGGCCAGAGCAGCTTGCTGTGCGGCCCAGGCCGCCAGCGTGGGCTCCGCCTGGCCGCAGGCGGCCGCAAGGGCCAGCTCGGCCGGTGGGTAAAGGCCGTCCTCTTCGGCCTGCCAGGCCTCGGTGGCCGTCCAGCGCGCCAACAACTGGCCCAACTGGGGCAGTTGGAGATGGCTGAGGGCGTGCAAGCAGCTCGGATCCGGGCCGCCGGCGTGAGGAATCAACAGGTGCATGCGTGAATCTTTCAGGGGGTCGGTCACGAGACTGTCACGTCACGTTCATAAACTGGGTGCATGCCTTTGCTGCAACTGCTCAACCGGGAACAAGCGATTCTCGAGTTCAACCGCCGTGTGCTGGCCCAGGCCCAGCGCGACGACGTGCCGCTGCTGGAGCGGCTGCGCTACATCTGCATTGTGTCCAGCAACCTGGATGAATTCTTTGAAGTGCGCTTTGCCGACCTGTTGGAGGCCGTGAGCACCGGCAAGGACGGCGTCACCCACCGCGACGTTGAGCGTGTGGCCATTGCGGCGCATGCGCTGATCGACGAGCAGTACGGCATCTTCAACGAGGCCGTGATGCCGGCGCTGGCGGCCCAGGGCATCGTGATCCTGAACCATGCGGACCGTAACGAGGCGCAGCGCCGCTGGGTGGGGCGCTTCTTCGAGCGCGAGGTGCGGCCGCTCTTGATGCCCGTCAGCCTGGACCCGGCCCACCCCTTCCCGCAGGTGGCGAACAAGTCGCTGCACTTCATCGTGCGGCTGTCGGGCAAGGACGCGCTGGGGCGCGACACGCGCATCGCCATCGTCAAGGTGCCGCGCGTGCTGCCGCGTGTCATCAAGCTGCCGCCCCAGGTGTCGGACGGACGCCAGGCCTTTGTGCTGCTGACCAGCGTGATCCGCGCGCACCTGGAGGAGATGTTCCCGGGGCGGAGGGTCGAGGCCTTCTCGCAGTTCCGCGTCACGCGGGACTCAGACCTGGATGTGGACGAAGATGAAGTCACTAACCTGCGTCATGCGCTGCGTTCGGGCCTGACGACGCGGCACTTTGGCCGCGCGCTGCGCCTGGAGGTGGTGCGCACCTGCCCGGCCGAGCTGTCGGAGTTCCTGCTGGAGCAATACGACATGCCGGCGGCCGCGCTCTACCGCGTGAACGGCCCGGTCAATCTGGTGCGGCTCAACGAGCTGATCGACCAGACCGACGCGCCGCAGCTGCGCTTTGCCCCGCACGAGCCGCTGTGGCCCGAGCGGCGCCTGCCACGCGGCAAGTCCATCCTGGAGCGGCTGCGCAAGACGGACGTGCTGCTGCACCACCCCTTCGAGAGCTTCGACCCCGTCGTGCAGATGCTGCGCGAGGCGGTCGAGGACCCCGACGTGCTGGCCATCAAGCAAACCATCTACCGCACCGGCGCTAAATCGGTGTTGATGGACTTGCTGATCGAGGCGGCCCGGCGCGGCAAGGAAGTGATGGCCGTGGTGGAGCTGAAGGCGCGCTTCGACGAAGAAGCCAATATCAACTGGGCCGAGCGCCTGGAGGCCATGGGTGCGCAGGTGGTGTACGGCATAGTGGGCTTCAAGACCCACGCCAAGCTGCTGCTGCTGACGCGGCGCGAGGGCAGCAAGCTGCGCCGCTACGCCCACCTCTCCACCGGCAACTACAACCCCAAGACCGCGCGGCTCTACACCGACCTGGGCTACCTGACGGCCGACCCCGACATCACGGCCGACGTGGACTCGGTGTTCCGCCAACTGGCCGCGCTGGGCAAGTTCCGGCAGCCGCGCCGGCTGCTGGTGGCGCCCTTCAACATGCACAGCCGCATGCTGGAGCACCTGGACCAGGTGGCCGCCGCCGCCAGCCGGGGTGAGCCGGCGCGCGTGGTCATCAAGATCAATGCGCTGACCGATGCGCTGCTGATCGACGGTCTCGTCAAGGCGGCCAAGGCCGGCGCCACGGTAGACCTGATCGTGCGCGGCGCCTGCATGTTGCCGCCCGGCCTGCCGGGCGAGACCGAAGGCGTGGTGGTGCGCTCGGTGGTGGGCCGCTTCCTGGAGCATTCGCGGGTCTGCTATTTCCGCTGGGGTGCGGGCGACAACGACGAAGCGCTCTACCTGTCCAGCGCCGACTGGATGGGCCGCAATATGTTCCGCCGCATCGAAGTGGCCTGGCCAGTGCAAGACGCCAAGCTGCGGCAGCGCGTGATCGACGAGGCGCTGGTGCCTTATCTGCACGACACGCTGGACGCTTGGCAGTTGGGACCGGACGGGCACTCGGTCCGCGTCAGAGACAACGGCACCAGCGCCCAGCGGGCGCTGATGGAAAAGTACCGTTGATGGACCTCGTCCTGTGGCGCCACGCCGAGGCCGAGATGTTCGCGGCCGAGGGCGGTGATTTGCAGCGCGCCCTGACCGCCAAGGGCGAGCGCCAGGCGAGGCGCATGGCCGAATGGCTGAACCAGCGCCTGCCAGCCAGCGCTCGCATTCTCAGCAGCCCCGCCTTGCGTTGCCGCACGACGGCCGAGGCCCTGGGGCGCGATTTCAAGATCGTGCCGGCCTTGGCGCCCGACGCCGATCCGCAGGCCGTGCTGGACGCGGCGCGTTGGCCGTCGGCCTCAGAAGCTGTGCTGGTCTGCGGCCATCAACCCACGCTGGGGCAGGTGGCGGCGCAGTTGCTGGCGGGGCAGGAGCACGACTGGGCGGTCAAGAAAGGGGCGGTGTGGTGGCTGCGTGGCCGCCAGCGCAATGGCACGTTTGAAGTCACGCTGCACGCCGTGCAGGGGCCGGACGCGCTCTGAGCCACGTCGCTCAGGCGTAGCTCAGGTCCAGCACGCCATTGCGCCGCCAGGCCTCGGCTTCTTCCTTCAGCAAGAAGATGGTGCGCGCCTGTTCGGCCTTCCAGGCCTGGGGCCAGCGGAGGCTGACCTGGCGCTCCCGTCGCGTGAGCTTGAGGCCCTGCGGGTGGCGGGGCTGGCGGCTGTGGCAGACGATCACGGCCAGGCGCAGGGCCAGCAACTGCCACAACAGGGTCTCATCGGCCAGGGCCGCCTCCAGCTTGCGCAACCGGCCGCGCTGGCCCAACGCCAGGTTGGCGAGGCGCTGCAGTTGGTTCTGCGAGAAGCCCGGCGCGTCCACGTGCCCGATCAGGTAGGCGCTGTGGCGGTGGTGGTCGTGGTGGGAGACCACCATGCCCACCTCGTGGATGGCCGCCGCCCAGCGCAGCTCGCGCAGCAACTCTGGCGCCGGGTTGGGGCAGAGCTGGCGGTAGAGCCGCTCGGCCTTGTCGCTGACGCGCTGCGCGTGCGCCGTGTCCACGGCAAAGCGCTGCTGCAGGTCGGCCACGGTGTGGGAACGCAGCTCCGAGGCGCGCGCGCCGTGGCGCTCGGCCAAATCAAAGATGACGCCCTGGCGCAGGGCGCCCTTGCTGGCCAGCAATTCCTTGATGCCGAACTGCGTGAGCAGCGTGTAGAGCACGCACAGGCCGCCGGCCAGCACCAGGCGCCGGTCGTCCTTGAGGCCGGGCAGGTCCAGGCGCGAGATGTCGCCGGCCTGGATGCAGTGCTCGATGCACCAGGCAAGCGCTTCGGGCGTGATGCGGCCATCGGTCAGCCCGGCCGCCAGCAGCACCTGCGAGACCGCGCCCACCGTGCCCGAGGCGCCCAGCGCCTCTTCCCAGGCGCCGGCCGGGAAGATGTTGAGCGCCTCTTCCAGCTCGGCGCCGGCGGCAATCTGCGCGGCGCGGAAGGCTTCGGCCGTGAGCTTGCCGTCGGCAAAGAAGCGCATGGTCAGGCTGACGCTGCCGATCTGGAAGGACTCGGCGCGCTCGGGGTGCGTGCCGTGCCCCAGGATCATCTCGGTGGAGCGGCCGCCGATGTCGATCACCAGCCGTCGTTGGGCCGAGGGCTGCAGACGAGACACGCCGGCAAAGATCAGCCGCGCTTCCTCGCGCCCGGCGATCACCTCGATGGGATGGCCCAACGCGGTCTGCGCCTTGACCAGGAAGTCGTTGCGGTTGCGCGCCTCGCGCAGCGTCTGCGTGGCCACGGCGCGCACGCGCTCGGGCGGGAAGTCGCGCAGGTGCTCGGCAAAGCTGGCCAGGGCGGCCAAGCCCCGTTCGGCGGCGGCGTCGGTCAGCATGCCCTGGGCGTCGAGCCCAGCGCCCAAGCGGACGATGTCCTTCAGGTAGAGCTCGCGCTTGTAGCGCCCTCGAAGCACGTGCCCGATCTCCAGCCGGAAGCTGTTGGACCCCATGTCGATGGCAGCCCAGGGCAGGGGCTTTGGCTGGCTCAGGCTCATGCGGGCATTCTCCCGGCAAAATCGAGGGCCATTCCCCCTCCAAGACCAGCAATGCAACACGCCAGGACCGAGATCGACAGCCCGATCGACCGCGAGATCGACAGCCTGGCCCCCGGGCGCGAGTTCAGCCGTCGCCGCTTCGTGCAGACCAGCGTGGGTAGCGGCTTTGCAGCGGCGGTTCTGCCGGTGACGGCGCAAACCATCAGCACGCCGGCCGACGGCCTGCTGGCCGGCACGGTGGAGATTGC
>CALMQC010000352.1 GCA_937871895.1 uncultured Roseateles sp.
CAGCCACTCGCCGCCAATGGGGGCGTCGAGGGCGATGTCGTCTGCGGATTCGCTGGGCAGGTCGAGGTCGAAGCGAACGCGCGAGCGCGCAGCGCGGGCGTCGGCCTGCAGCGTCGGGGTGTCGAACTGCTCGGCGGCTGCGGCGGCGTCTTGCAGCGAGTCGTCGTCGTCCTCGGCGCGGTCGATGCTGAAGGGCTCGGCAAAGGTCTTCAGCCACTCGCCCTTGTGCGCCAGCAGCAGAGGCGCCCGGCGCTCGCCTTGCTCAGCCGCCCGGGCACGGCGGCGGCCGTCGATTCGGCAAGCCGCGCTGGTGCCGCGCACGGCCTGCGCGTCAGCGCTGGCCTTCAGCGCGGTCGAGCCGGGCAAGGCGTTGACCCAGGTCCACACGGGCGCCAGGGCCGCCTGCGTCAGCGGCTGGTCGGTCGCAAGTGCTTGCTGCAGGGCGGCGTCGCCATGCAGGCAGGCCTGCAGCCGTACTTCGTCGGGGCCGGTGCAGTCCTCGCGCAGCGCCAGCTCGGCCGCGCGTAGCCGCTGCCAGCGCACCTGCAAGCCCGGGAAGGCGGCCAGCGCCGCGCGCGTGGCCAGGTCATTGGCCGTGGCCCAAGGGAGGTGGGGATCGAGGTGCGCAGCCTGAGCAGCCAGCCACAGGTAGAGGTCGCGGTTGAGCATCGCGTCGTCGAACACGGCGATGCGTTCGGGCAGGGCCAGGGCATCGGCATCGAGCTGCGCCAGTGGCACGCGCTGCCCGCTGCCCGCCACGCGCTGCCACCAGGTGCGGCGCCCGCCCACCGGCAGTGGCGTGGCCGTGGCCAGGCGCTGCGTGGCACCGGCCGCATGCAGCAGCAAGCGCACGGCGGGCGTCACCTCGGCCAGCGTCACAGCAGCCTCGGCGTGGCCGCCAGCCGCGCGGCGGCTGACCCACTGGTGCCAGCGTTCCCCGACCCACTCTTCCATCAGTCTTTCCTCCGGCTCGGCAGGCTCTCACGCAGGGCCTCCAGATCCACGTGCCAGCTCAGGCTGGGCGCGGTGCCGCGCGCGTCGTGCGAATGGCTGCACGCATCCAGGCACTGGCCGCACTGCGCACACGAGAACATCAGCCGCTTCACGGTGCGTGGCCTCAGCCGCATCGGGCAGGCGTTCTCGCAGCTGTCGGGGCTGGGTTCACAGTCCCGGCACTCGGCGGCGCGTTCGCGCTCGAAGGCGATCACCAGCGCCTTGGGGTTGGCCATCCAGGCGAGCGATTGGAAGAAGCCCACCGCGCAGCCAAAGCGGCAAAAGAGATGCCGGGCGAGCGTCAGCTCGGCCGAGAAGACCAACGTGGCGATGCCGATGAAGCGCACCTGGTTGGCCGTGAGCGTGCCCGTGACCAGCCCACCCCAGATCTCGCGCGGCGGCAGCAGGTAGGTGAGCAAGGTGATGGCCCAGAGGAAGCCGCAGCCCAGAGCCGTCAGCACAAACACCGGCCACCAAGCCTTGCGCGGCTGAGCACCGGGCTGGGCACTGCGGTCCCAGAGGCTGAGCTTGCCGCTGGCGCGCAGCAGCAGCTTGTTGAGGCCCTCGACCAGGCTGAAATGCGGGCACAGCCAGCCGCAGTACACGCGGCCGTAGCGCCAGGCCACGGCGAGGAAACCGCCGATGAGCAGCAGCGCGGGGAGCACGCCACGCAGCAGGATGGCGAGGGTGACGCCGGCGGCGTCGATCTCGCCGCGCTGGAAGGCGGCGATACCGAGGCTCCAGCGCTGGCCCAGGACCCAGAGCTGGGCTTCGTGGAGGTCGAAGCGGAGCAGGTTGAGGGCGGGGGCGACGAGGAACAGCGCGAAGAAGCCCGCTTGGGTCCAGCGGCGGATGCGCTGGAGGCGGGTCGCGTGTTGCGAGGCAGCGCTCATGCTGCGGGTTCCGCGTGCGGATTGATGCCGAGGCCCATGCCGGGAGTCCCGCCCGGCGGCGGGGTAACTTTTCTCTGTCTTGCCAGAGAAAAGTCACCAAAAGAGAGGCGCTCAACGCAATCCGCATCCCGCTCAAAAGTTCGCTCGCGGTGCTCGGGCCAAGAACTTCCGAGAAGCGATCCGCTTCGCTCTCGCCGCCGGCTGATCACGAACGACATAGCTCCGACCTCTCGGCCGCTTAAGTCGCGGCTGAACGCCGACGACTGAGAGAACAGCCCG
>CALMQC010000353.1 GCA_937871895.1 uncultured Roseateles sp.
CACGCCAGCGACCTCCTCCCCGACACCCTCCACTCCCCCGCCCTCGGCGCCGAGCTCAAGTTCACCATCTACCTGCCCGACGCCTACAAGGACGCA
This sequence comes from uncultured Roseateles sp., assembly GCA_937871895.1. GTDB lineage: Bacteria > Pseudomonadota > Gammaproteobacteria > Burkholderiales > Burkholderiaceae_C > Pelomonas. The sequence continues at coordinate 97 of CALMQC010000353.1, forward strand.
CCGCCCACCACGCGCTTCCCGGTGGTCTACCTGCTGCACGGCGCGGGCGGTGATGAGACGGTCTGGGCGAAGACGCTCGGGGCGGTGCAGACGCTGGATGGCCTGATCAAGCGCGGCGTGATCCGGCCCATGATCGCGGTGATGCCGACCACCGGGCCGCACACCTGGTGGACGGACAGCGCGGCTGCCAAGGCCGGCACGGCCGTGATGCGGGACCTGCTGCCCTATGTGGACGGCAAGTACCGCACGCTGGCCGAACGCAGCGGGCGCCTGGTGGCGGGCTATTCGATGGGCGGCTATGGCGCCTTGAGCCTGGCGCTGCGGCACCCCGAGCGCTTTTGCGCGGCGGGGCTGATCAGCCCGGCGGTGTACGACCCGCTGCCGCCCGAGGCCTCGGCCGCGCGCAAGGCGCCGGCTTTCCAGCGCGCCGGCGCCTTTGACCCTGCGGCCTGGAAGGCGCTGAACCACCCGGCGCAGCTGGCGCGTTACAGCAGCGGGCCGCACCGGGTGCCGATGTGGATCGTCTCGGGCGACCACGACGCGCTCGGCATTGCACTGGCGTCAACTCAACTCTTTTGGAAGCTGTTCCAGCTCCAGCCCAAGCAGACCGAGCTGCGCATCGTGGATGGCGACCACGAGGCGATGACCTTCCGCGACGCCTTGCCGGACGCGCTGCAGTACATGGACCAGCAGTGCAGCCGGGCGCCCTGACGACGCTGCGCTGGCGCCGGTAGCATCCGCGCCCACGCAGCCACTACTCCGATCGTTCCATGGCCACCACCCTCCAAGCCCCCAACACCCCCGCCGACTGCGAAGCTGAAGCAGCCTCGCTGGAGCTGGACCGCCTGACCGCCCCCGACGCCATGGGCATTGGCCAGGCCATCCTGGAGCTGGCGCTGCAGCACTTTCCCGGCCGCGCCGTGGCCATCCAGGTGGAGCTGGACGCGCATCCGCTCTTCGTCTACTTCATGGACGGCACCAATGCCGGCAATGCGGACTGGATCAACAAGAAGAAGAACGTGGTGCGCCGCTTCGGCACGAGCTCCTGGCAGGTGCGGCTGGAGTTCCTGGGCCGGAACGCCGACTTCCAGACCGAGACGGGCCTGGACCCCGCCAACTACCGCGCCGAAGGCGGCGCCGTGCCGCTGGTGGTGCGCGGCCAGGGCCGCGTGGGCACCTTGATCGTCTCCGGCCTGCAGGGCTGGGAAGACCACGCGCTGGCGGTGGCGGGGATGCGGCAGTGGCTCAAGGGGCGCTCTGCCGCCGCAAGCTGAAGCCGACAAACCAGACGATGACGGCCATCTCGCCCATGATCATGAGCTGCAGCCAGCCGCGCAGCTGCGGCTCGAACTGCGGCAGCGCGAGCGCCGTGGTGGCGCCCACCACATAGCCGCCACCGGCCGTAGCCACGAGCGCGGCCACCAGCTTGCGCACCCCGCCCAGGCGCCACAGCAGCATCGCGAGCGGGAACAGCCACAGGCCCCAGAAGACAGCGGCCACCTGCAGCCCGTCGGCGTGCAGACGCATGAAGAACAGCACGGCGGCATCGAGCTGCGGCTTGCTGAACGGGGCCAGGAAGTCGGCGCCACTCACCAGGGTCAAGGCGGCCACTTCGTTGAGCACGTTCAGGAAGGTGATGGGGATGGAGACCAGCCCCAGCACCGCCGCCTGGCGCGCCAGGCTCGCGCTGACGGGCTTGAAGAAGTCGTAGAGCACCAGCATCAAGTAGGCCTGCACGGCCTGGTGAAAGAGTTCGCTGGCAATGCCCAGACGCAACAGCCAGCTGCGGTCCGCGATGCGGCTGGCGGTGAGGGCGGCGTCGGCCGCGTCGTAGAGCTGCGCCGGCACCACCATCAGGCCGATGGGGGCCGAGACGGCGAGCAGGGCGTAGAGCAGGCAGGCCTGGCGGCCGGTGCGGAGGTCGAGCGCTGGCATGAGAGGTCCTCCTTTCATGGCAGCAGGGTCTTGAGCCGGTCACGCGCCTTTTCGGCCGTGGCCTGGCTGGATGGCGAGACCAACTCGTTGCGGTAGGCGGCGGCGGCACCGGCCCGGTCGCCCGCCGCCATGCGGGCATCGCCCAGCAGGTGGTGGATGCGCTGGCCGGGGTCGAGCTGCAGGGCCTGCTCGAAGGCGCTCGCGGCGGCCGCGTGTTGCTTCAGCACCAGCAGGGCCTGGCCCAGCCCGACGCGGATCTCGGGGCTGCGCGTGTCCTGCTGGGCCACCCGCTCCAGCCAGCTGCGTGCGCGCTCGGCCTGCCCCGCCTCGCGCCAGCCGCGCGCCAAGTCCACCTGCACGCCCAGCAGGTCGCGGGCGAGCTGACGGTCCGTACCCGGGCTCACGCTGCCGAGCTGCTGCTGCGCGGTGTCAAAGGCCTTCGTGCCGATGGCCACGACGGCCTGCAGCAGCGCACCGCGCGGCGCGTCCACTGCCGACATGGTCTCGGCCAGCTCGCGGGCCTTGCGAGTGCTGCCGCCCATGAAGCCGGGCACGGCCAGGTAGTAGCCGACCAGGTCGCGGCGCATCGCGTAGTCCTGCGGCGCCAGGTTGGCGGCGCGTTCAAACTGGTCGCGCACCTCGCCCACGCGCCGCATGGCCGTGAAGCCGCCCACGTCCATCAGCTCAGCGCCAATCAACACGCCCAGCAGGTGCTGGCAGCGTGCCGACTCAGGCTTGCTCTGGATGCATTGCCGCGCACGCGGCATCAGCTCGGCGCGGGCCCGGCCGTCGTTCGCCGACTGCCGGCCCCAGTACCAAAGCGCGGCTTCGTCGAGCGGGTCGCGGGCCAGTTGCTCGCGGGCCTTGGCTTCCAGCAGCGCCGCCTGGCGCGACAGGTAGAGGCTCTGCAGTTCCGACTCGGCGGCAACCGCTTGTGACGACACCAGCGCTGCAAGCGCCAGACCCAGGAGAGCGTGGAGGGGAGGTTTCATGGGCCGGCATGGTGGCCATCCGCAGGCGGCGCCTCCAGCGCTTTGCGACGGGGCACGGCCCGCTGGGCCCGGGCACGGCCGGTGGTGACCGAACGCGCCGGGCACGCGTTTGGTACGCGTTTGGTACGCGTCTGGCAACGGCCTTGCAACGGCCTGGCCCGCCCACGCATCCCGTCGGCGCCGGGCGTGCTTGGTCCCACGGCCTGCGTGGCCGGTCTGACGTGGCTGGCTGCGCCCCGGGCGGGCTCCCACAATCCGCCCCCATGCCTTCTGTCTGGTCCGGTCTCCTCGACGTCTTGCGCCTCAAGCGCCTGCGGGTGTGCTTCATCGCCGCATCGCTGGTCTTTGGCCTGATGGCGCTCAACTCGCACGGCGGCCTGACGCTGGTGGCCCTGCGCGTCTACGTACCGGCGGCCATGGGCCTGTTAGTCTACAGCGGCTTCGAGCGCTGGCCGCGCCATCTGCCGGCACCGCTGGCGCGCTGGGCCGTGCAGGTGCTGGCCGTGACCCTGGTGGTGCCGGGCACGGTGCTGGCGCTCTTCCTGGCCACGTTGCGCGAGGGCCAGCCGCCGTTCTGGCTGGTGCCGGGGGCGCTGTGGGGCTTCATGGTGCATTTCTTCCTCGGCGCCTTGGTCAGCGCGTGGGTGGCGATGGCGGCCCTGCTGCGCCAGCGCGACGCCCACCTGCTGCAAGCCGAGCGCGCCCGCAGCGAGCTCAAGCAGCAAGCGCTGGACGCCCAGCTGCGCCTGCTCCAGGCCCAGGTGGAGCCGCACTTCCTCTTCAACACGCTCGCCAATGT
>CALMQC010000354.1 GCA_937871895.1 uncultured Roseateles sp.
CACCACGCGGCTGCGCGGCGCCGGTGCGGCGGCGGGCGTATCGACCTCGGCGCCCAGCTCGCCAGACATGTCCAGGTGCAGGGCCTGTGCGAGGTCGGCGGTGGTCATGTCCAGCAGCACCAGCACCGCCTGGCGGGCGGCGAGCGCATCGCGGTGCTCCAGGGCCGTGAGCACGGCCTTGTGCCGGGGCAGCGAGAGCACATGCGTGTTGGGCGCTTGGTTCGAGACCTGGATGGACTCCCGCAGCGCCAGCGACAGCATGCTGCCGATGTGGGCCAACAGCGGGTTGTGCGTGGCCTCGGCGATGCGGCGGTGGAAGTCCACGTCGGGCTCCAGCCCATCGGCCGGCGAATCGGTCGCGGCCTCCATGCGCTCGTAGGCATCGCGGATGCCATTCAGCTCGTCCTGTGTGGCGGCCAGCGCTGCCAGCGCGGCCGTGCCGGGTTCGATCACGCGGCGCACATCGAGCAGGTTGCGCAGGAACTCGGCCTGCGGCTGGCTGGCCACCAGCCAGGCCAGCACGTCGGGGTCCAGCAGATGCCATTGGCTGGCGGGGCGCACCACCACGCCCGTGCGCTGGCGCGACACGACGAGGCCTTTGGCGGACAGCACGCGAATGGCTTCGCGCAGGGCCGAGCGGCTGACCCCGAATCGATCGAGCAGGACGGCTTCGGGCGGCAGCGTCGTGCCAGACGGGAACTCCCCCGAGACGATGCCCACACCCAGCTCGCCCACGATGCTGTCGTGCCGGCTCTTGCGTGACACCTGGACCTCGGCAGGCGGGTGGGCGGCGTCGTTCAAGGGCGGGAGGGTCATCGCAATGGGATCGGGCGGGCTGGTCGGCTCGCCAGCGAACGGGGAATTGTCGCGCGCGAGATGCGCGTCGGCCTCAGGGGCACTCCTCACCGTCACGCTCAGGCAAGCCCAGCGCCAGCCGTGGGCTGGCAGCGGTGCAGGACGGCAAGTTCGCCATTCGGGGCGCGGTAGCCGGCGTTCAGGGCGGCTTGCAGGGCGGGCACGCGGGCGTGCGGCAGCAGGGCCACGACGCAGCCACCGAAGCCGCCGCCGGTCATGCGGGCACCACCTTCGGGGCCGATGGCGTCGTTGCACAGCGTGACGAGGGCGTCCATCTCGGGCCGGCTGATCTCGAAGTCGTCGCGTTGCGAGGCATGCGCCTCGCGCAGCAGGCGGCCGATGGCAACGAGGTCGCCCGAGGCCAGCAGCGTGGCCAGCTGGACGGCGCGGGCGCTGTCGCTCACCACGTGGCGGGCGCGGCGCAGCAGGGTGCCGTCCAGCCGCGTGAGGTCAGCCATCTGGGCCTCGCGCAGGGACGGCAGGCCCAGCGCGCGGGTGGCTTCCTCGCATTCGCGCCGGCGGTCGTTGTAGGCGCTTTCGACCAGGCCGCGCTGGATGCGCGATTCGATCACCACCACGGCCAGCTCGGCGGGCATCTTGTAGGCCTGCACCGCCAAGCTGCGGGTGTCCAGCAGCAGGGCGCTGCCGGCCTCGCCGAGGGCCGAGCACAGCTGGTCCATGATGCCGCAGCGGCAGCCAGCAAACTCGTGTTCGGCCTGCTGCCCGATGCGGGCGAGGTCGTGGCCGCTGAGGGGCAGCGCGTGGCTGCGGCGCACGCCCTCGGCCAGCGCCACTTCGAGCGAGGCCGAGGAGCTCAGGCCCGCGCCCTGCGGCACGTTGCCGGTGATGGCGATGTCCATGCCACGCAGCGCATGGCCGCGCGACTGGATGGCATGCAGGACACCGCGCACGTAGTTGGCCCAATGCGGCTGGGGCAGCGGCTGCAGCGGCGTGTCCAGGGAGAAGCCGTCGTCCGGCAGGCCCAGGTCCAGGGCGCGCACGCGCACCGTGCGGTCGGCGCGCAGGCGCAGGGCCACCCAGGTCCAGCGGTCGATGGCCACCGGCAGGCAAAAGCCGTCGTTGTAGTCGGTGTGCTCGCCGACGAGGTTGACGCGGCCTGGGGCGCGCACGAGGGTGTCGGGGGCGTGCCCGGCCCAGGCCTCAAAGGCGCTGCGCAGGGCTTCAAGCGGTGGGGACGAAGCGTTCATCGCTGGCGGTAGTGGACGGACGGCGTGGCGCGCAGTTGAGCAGCGGCTTGCTCGGGCGTGAGGTCGCGCTGGGCCTCGCCCAGCATCTCGAAGCCCACCATGAACTTGCGCACCGTGGCCGAGCGCAGCAGCGGTGGGTAGAAGTGCGCGTGCAAGAGCCAGGGCTGGGTGTCGGCAGCGTCGGACGGCGCACCGTGCCAGCCCATGGAGTACGGGAACGAGCAGTTGAAGAGGTTGTCGTAGCGCGTGGTCAGGGCCTTGAGCAGGCTGGCCAGGGCAGCCTGGCGCGCTGCGTCGAGGTCGGTCATGCGGGCCGCATGCGCGCGTGGCAGCACCAGGGTCTCAAAGGGCCAGGCGGCCCAGAACGGCACGACGGCGAGCCAGTGCTCGTTGAGTTCGACGATGCGCTCGCCGGACTGCACTTCCAACTGGGCGTAGTCGAGCAGCAGGTTGCGCCCGAGGCGAGACAGATAGGCGGACTGGGCGCGGTCCTCGCGCTCGACCTCGTCGGGCAGGAAGTCGGTGGCCCAGACCTGGCCGTGCGGGTGTGGGCTGGAGCAGCCCATCATGGCGCCCTTGTTCTCGAAGAGCTGCACCGAGCGCCAGCGCTGGCCCAGTTCGGCCTGCAGCGCCACCCAGGCCTGCACGACGCCTTCCAGCGCGCTTTGCGAGAGCTCGGGCAGGGTCAGCGAGTGGTCTTCAGAAAAGCACAGCACGCGCGCCTCGCCGCGCGCCGGCGTGATGGCGAACAGGCCGCCCTCGTTGGCGGGTGCCGGCGTGTCCGGCTGCAGCGCCGGGAAGTCGTTCGGGAAGACGTAGGTGCCCGTGTAGGACGGGTTGGCCACGCCGCCCGCGCGGGCATTGCCGGGACAGAGGTAGCAGCCTGGGTCGTGGGTGAGTCGCTCGCCCAGGTCAGGCGCCTCTTGTGCGCCCTGCCAGGGCCGCAGATTGCGCTGCGGCGAGACGAGTACGCTGCGCCCGGTCAGCGGGTTGTGCCGGCGGTGCGGGTGCAGCGTGGGGACGAAGCCTGGCCTCATCCACGCCTCCGCTGCACCACGTCGAAGCAGACGGCGGCCAGCAGCACCAGACCCTTGATGACCTGTTGCACGTCGATGCCGATCCCGAGCAGCGACATGCCGTTGTTCATCACACCCATCACGAAGGCGCCGATCACGGCACCGCCCACGCGGCCCACGCCGCCCGAGGCCGAGGCGCCGCCGATGAAGCAGGCCGCGATCACGTCCAGCTCCATGCCCAGGCCCGCCTTGGGCGTGGCCGTGTTGAGGCGCGCGGCGAAGATCAGGCCCGCCAGCGCGGTCAGCACGCCCAGGTTGACAAAGCTGGCAAACACCAGACGCTCGGTCTGCACACCCGAGAGGCGCGCAGCCTTCTCGTTGCCACCGAGGGCGTAGAGCCGCCGGCCGACCACCATGCGCTGGGTGACGAAGGCGTAGACGGCGGTCAGCACCGCCATCATCAAGAGCACCACGGGCAGGCCCTTGTAGCCGCCGAGCAGCCACACCAGGCCGAGGCCCAGGCCGCAGAACAGCACCAGGCGGCCCAGCCACAGCGGCATCGGCTCGACCGTGATGCCATGCTCGCGCGCCGCCGCACGGTCACGCCAGGCCAGGCCCACCGCGAGCAGCACCACCACGCCGGCGATCAGCATCGAGACCTGGCGCGGGTTGGCCTCGGAGTCCGGCCCCGGGAAGAAGCCGCTGGCCATTTGCTGGAAGCCCTCCGGGAAGGGGCCGAGCGATTGCCCGGACAGCAGCCACAGCGCCAGGCCCTTGAAGACCAGCATGCCGGCCAGCGTGACGATGAAGGAGGGGATGCGCAGCCAGGCGACGAAGGCACCCTGCATGGCACCAATCAATCCGCCGGCCACGAGGCAGACGGCACTGGCCGAGACCCAGTCCCATTCGTGCTCGACCATCAGCACGGCACCGAGCGCGCCGACGAAGCCGGCCACCGAACCGACCGAGAGGTCGATATGCCCGACCACGATCACGAGCAACATGCCCAGCGCCATGATGACGATGTAGCTGTTTTGCAGGATCAGGTTGGTCAGGTTGACGGGCTGCAGCAGCGTGCCGTCGGTCAGGTGCTGGAACAGGCCCATGATGACCAGCAGCGACATCAGCATGCCGTACTGGCGCAGCTGGCTGGACAGGTGGGCCCAGGCGGAGGAGGGGGTGGTGGTGGCGTTCACGACGTCTTCTTCTCAATGCTTGAGGATGGCGGACAGGATGCGTTCTTGGGTGGCCTCGGCGGCCGGGAACTCGGCGACGAATTCGCCGTCGTCCATGACGAGGATGCGGTCAGACAGACCGAGCAATTCGGGCAGCTCCGACGAGATCAGCAGGATGGCCTTGCCCTGCGCGGCCCACTCGGCCATCAGGGCGTAGATCTCGGCCTTGGCGCCGACGTCGATGCCGCGGGTGGGCTCGTCGAGGATGAGCACGCGCGGCTCGCTGAAGAGCCATTTGGCGAGCACCACCTTCTGCTGATTGCCGCCCGAGAGCTGGCCCACGGCCTGCTCGACGTTGTGGCAGCGCAGCTTGAGCTGGGCGCGGTACTGCTCGGCAACCGAATGCTCCTTGGCCGCGTTGACCACGCCGCCGGTGGCGAGCGCGTCGAGGTTGGCCAGGCTGGTGTTGAAGGCGATGGGCTGGTCCAGCACCAGGCCGAGGCCCTTGCGGTCTTCGGTCACGTAGGCGAGGCCCGCCTTCATGGCCTTGGGCACATTGCTCAGGTCCACGGCCTGGCCGTCGATGCGCGCTGTGCCCGCCACCGGGCGGCCCCAGCTGCGGCCAAAGAGGCTCATGGCCAGCTCGGTGCGGCCGGCACCCATCAGGCCGGCCACGCCGACGATCTCGCCGGCACGCACGCTGAAGCTGATCTTGCGCAGCGCCTCGCGCTCGGGGTGTTGCGGGTGAGTGACCGTCCAGCCTTCCACCTCCAGCACGGCGGCGCCCGGCTTGTGCTCGCGCTGCGGGTAGCGCTCGGTCAGCGCGCGGCCCACCATGGCCTGGATGATGCGGTCGTCACTCGGCGGGCCGTCGGCACAGCTGAAGTGGTCCACCGTGGCGCCGTCGCGCAGCGCGGTGATGTGGTCGGCCACGCGAGCGACTTCATTGAGCTTGTGACTGATCAGGATGCAGGTGATGCCTTCGCTCTTGAGCTTGAGCATCAGGTCGAGCAGGGCCTGGCTGTCCACTTCGTTGAGGCTGGCCGTGGGCTCGTCGAGGATCAGGAGGCGCACGTCCTTGAGCAGGGCCTTGGCGATCTCGATCAGCTGCTGCTTGCCCACGCCGAGGCGCTCGACCGGCGTGTCGAGGTCGACATCAAGCCCCACCTTCGCCAGCGCTTGGCGGCCCAGTTCGCGCTGGGCCTTGCGGTCCACCACACCAAAGCGGGCGCGCTCATGGCCGAGGAAGAGGTTCTCCATCACCGACAGCAGCGGCACCAAGGCCAGCTCCTGGTGCACGATGACGATGCCCTTGGCCTCGCTGTCGCGCAGCCCGGCGTAGCGCTGCTGTTGGCCTTCCAGCAGCATCTCGCCGCCAAAGCTGCCGTGCGGGTAGACGCCGCTGATGATCTTCATCAGCGTGGACTTGCCAGCGCCGTTCTCGCCGACGACGGCGTGGATGGTCTGCGGCAGCACGGAGAGCGTCACGTCGCGCAGGGCCTGCACGGGCCCGAAGCTCTTGGAGATGTGCCGCATCTCCAGCAAAGGGGGCGGGGTGGGGGTCGGGTTCATCGGTCGTAGGGGCCCATGTTCAGGAAGCCGCCGCCTTGCATCTGCGCGGCCAGGCTGTCTTCAGGGGGGTGGATGGATTCGAGCTGGGCGGCCCAGGGCTCGGCGCTGTCTTGCGGCACAAAGCCGAGGCGCGCCCAGGCTTCGCTACTGTCCCACCAAGCGCGTGGGTTGGCGGAGTTTCCGTAGGCGAGCGTGAAGCCGACGTTGGGCGCCGTCAGCGAGGCGCGGATCAAACCGAACAGGTCGCGCGGGCTCAGCCAGGTGGAGAGGCTGCGGCGGTCAATGGGCTCGGGCAAGGCGGTGCCGATGCGCAGGCACACCGACTCGATGCCGTAGCGGTCCCAGTACAGCCGCGCCATGCCTTCACCGAAGAGCTTGGAGACGCCGTAGTTGCCATCGGGCTGGGGCTCGCAGTCGGGCTTGAGCTTCTGGCCCTGGCGCGCGCAGCCGATCACGTGGTTGGAGCTGGCAAAGACGATGCGCCGCGTGCCCTGGCGCCGGGCCGACTCGTAGAGGTTGTGCACGCCGCGCAGGTTGGCTTGCAAGATGGGCTCGAACGGCCCTTCGACCGACACGCCGCCAAGGTGCACCACAGCCTCGACGCCTTGCATCAGCGCTTCGACGGCATCGGCATCAGCCAGGTCACAGCCCACGCCTCGAATGCCGTGCTTGTCGAGCGAGGCCGGCAGGTCGCTCAGCACCAGTTCATCGCACAGCGAGGCCAGGTCAGGCGCCAGCACGCGGCCGAGGTTGCCGGCAGCGCCGGTCAGGAGGAGCTTGCGAAGGGTCATGGTCTGGTCGTGTCTGATGAGAGGCCGGAGTGCGGCAGGTTGTCAGACAACCTTGGCTGCCGCCCGGGGCGGCAGTGTGGCACGGCGCGTTCGGGCGCCCCGCGCGCCGGGGCTACGCAGCAAGCGCCCACAGGGCATCTCAATACCGAAACCTACATCAATCACGTTCAAAAAATAATCAGTCTTTTGGTTAATCGGCCCGCT
>CALMQC010000355.1 GCA_937871895.1 uncultured Roseateles sp.
TGCACCTCGCCGCCCTCCGTCAACGTAGGCTTGGAGAGGCTGACCTGGATGCGTTGCAGCGGCAACAGCACGGCACGTAGCTGCGAGTAGGGACGCTTGGCGCCCTTGGCCGCGACCGCCACGCGGCCGGACTCGCGCGTGAAGAGGTCGAGGATGAGACTGGTCTCGCTCCAGTCGTAATGGTGCAGGACGAAGGCAGGCTGGACAGCTGCCGGGCGCACGGGCCTCACTGCACGCCGTCACTCACGACCGACCCCAGGCTATTCATAGCCATAGGAGCGCAGGTGCTCTTCACTGTCGGCCCACCCCGAGCGCACCTTGACCCAGAGTTCGAGGTGGATGCGGGCATCCATCAAAGTCTGCAGCTCCTGCCGCGCCTCGGAGCCGATGCGCTTGAGGCGCTCGCCGCCCTGGCCAATGATCATGCCCTTGTGCGCCTCGCGCTCGACCACGATGCTGGCGCTGATGCGGCGCTGGGTGCCCTCTTCCTCCCACTTGTCGATGATGACGGTGGAGGTGTAGGGCAGCTCGTCACCGGTGAGGCGGAAGAGCTTTTCTCGAATGATCTCGCTGGCCAGGAAGCGCTCGGAACGGTCGGTCAGCGCGTCTTCGTCGTAAAACCAGCCCTGCTCGGGCAGGTAGGGCTTGAGGATCTTGAAGAGGCGCGTGACGTCGGCCTCCTTCTTGGCCGAGAGGGGCACGAACTCGCTGAAGTTGCGCCGCTCGGCCATGCCCTTGAGCCAAGGCGCGAGTTCGGCGCGGCGGTGCACGGCGTCGAGCTTGTTGGCCACGAGCACGACGGGCTTGTCGGCCGGCAGCAGGGCGAGCACTTTGGCGTCGTCGAGGCCAAAGCGGCCCGCCTCGACGACGAAGAGCACCAGATCCACATCCCCCAGCACGCCATGCACGGTGCGGTTGAGGTTGCGGTTGAGCGCGGCGTTGTGCTTGGTCTGAAAGCCCGGGGTGTCGACGAACACGAACTGCGCTTCCTCGACGGTGCGCACGCCAGTGATGCGGTGGCGCGTGGTCTGGGCCTTGTCGGAGGTGATGCTGACCTTTTGTCCCACCAGGGCGTTCAGCAAGGTGGACTTGCCCACATTGGGGCGGCCCACGATGGCGATCAAACCGCAGCGCTGCGGCGCTCCGGGACTGGAGTCAGGGGGGACAGCGTCAGACATGGCCAGGGAGCGGCTTCACAAGCGGGTTAGGCGCGCCAGCATACGCTCTGCCGCCGCCTGCTCGGCACTGCGGCGCGAACGCCCCTGGCCAATCTCGGTGGCTTCAAAGGCAGGGACGGCGCATTCGACGTCGAACTCCTGGTCATGCGCACGACCACGGGTGGCGACGATGCGGTATTGCGGCAGCGCGTGGCGCCGGGCCTGCAGCCACTCCTGCAGGGCCGTCTTGGGGTCGCGGGCGAAAGTCGGCGTGGCGCCCGCTTCGGCGATCGTGGCGCCGAGCAGTTGCCGCACGATGCCCAGTGCGGCGTCGTAGCCGCCATCCAGGTAGGCCGCGCCCAGCACGGCTTCCATGGCATCGGCCAGGATGGAGGGCCGCTGGGCACCGCCATCACGGGCCTCGCCTTCAGACAGGCGCATCACATCGGGCAAGCCCAGCTTGAGCGCGAGCTGATGCAAGCTGGCCTCGCGCACCAGGTGGGCCCGCACGCGGGTCAGGTCGCCCTCGCTGGACGCCGAGCGCCCGTCGAAGAGCAGGCTGGAGACCGCGAGGCCCAGCACGGCGTCGCCCAGGAACTCCAGCCGCTCGTTATGGTCCTGCCCAAAGCTGCGGTGGGTGAGCGCCCGGGTCAGCAGCTCGGGCTGTCGAAAGGCGTACCCCAGGCGCTGCTGCAGGGCAACAAGCGCAGGGGCCATCAGCGGCTACGACCCTCGTACTTGATCAGCAGGTAGACCGACCCGGCGATCGGCACTTCCTTGTCGTAGGCGTAGGAGATGACGACGCGGTCGTTCTCCTTGGTGACCTGCAGATCCGAGCCATGGATGCTTTGGATCGAATACTCGACCTGCACAAAGCGGTCAAACTCCTGGCGCACGGCCGGCACGGTGGAAGGGTTGCTGGCTGCGATGCGGTCCACCACCTTTTGGATCGTGTAGTACTCGATCACCGTGGGCACGGCCCGGATGCCGATCAAGGCCAGGAAGGCAACGACAACGGCCCAGAACAGAAGGCCAATGAGGGTCAGTCCGCGCTGCTGCTGCATGGGTGTGAGGGGTGATGACGACGAGGCGTCAATCGAAGAAGCCGACGCGCTTGAGGTTACCGAAATTCATCCAGATCAAGAAGGCCTTGCCCACGATATTCTCGTCAGGCACGAACCCCCAGTAACGCGAATCGCGTGAGTTGTCACGGTTGTCACCCATCATGAAGTAGTGGCCCGCCGGGACCTTGCAGCTCACGCCCTCGAGCGTGTAGTTGCATTGGTCGAGGTGCGGGAAGTTCGCGTCGGGGCGGAACAGGGCGCCCTGCTTGGGCTCGACCAGGATCTGGTGCTCGCGCTCGCCGAGCTTCTCGGTGAAGCGCGGGCGGTACAGGCGCGGCGAGCCACTGTCGTCGTAGAAGTCGCCCTGCGGCTGCACGGGCGCGAGCTGCCCGTTGATGTAGAGCCGCTGGTTCTGGTAGCTGACCTCGTCACCCGGGATGCCGACCACGCGCTTGATGTAGTCCTGCTCCGGGTTCATCGGATAGCGAAAGACCATCACGTCGCCGCGCTGCACGTCGTGGTTGGCGATGATCTTCTTGTTGATGACCGGCAGGCGGATGCCGTAGTGGAACTTGTTGACGAGGATGAGGTCACCCACCATCAGGGTCGGAACCATCGAGCCCGACGGGATCTTGAAAGGCTCGACGACGAAGGAGCGCAGCAGGAAGACGACCAAGATGACCGGGAAGAGACCTGCCGTCCAATCCAGCCACCAAGGTTGCTGAAGCAGGGTCTGGCGAGCACCTTCGATGTCACCGTCAACGCGCTGGATGCCTTGGCTGGCCAGGGTCTCGCGGCGCTTGGCGTCGCTGTCCACCAGGGCCTGCGCGGCGGCCTTGCGTGCCGGCAGGAAGTGGAAGCGCTCGGCCAGCCAGTAGGCGAAGGTGACCGTCGTCAGGATGAAGAGCAGGAGGGCGAAGTTGCCGCTCCACTGCCCCATGTACCAGCCGCCGAGGTAGGCCAGAAGCAGCGCGTACAGAACACCGGTGAGAGCACTCATCGAAGACTTTGAGAGGGGGATGGGAGGGGGGCTTCAGTCGTCCACCTGCAGGATGGCCAGGAAGGCTTCCTGCGGGACCTCGACCGAACCGATTTGTTTCATGCGCTTCTTGCCGGCCTTTTGCTTTTCGAGCAGCTTGCGCTTGCGGGTGATGTCGCCGCCGTAGCATTTTGCCAGCACGTTTTTGCGCAGGGCCTTGATGTTCTCGCGGGCGATGATGTTGGCGCCGATGGCGGCCTGGATGGCCACGTCGTACATCTGGCGAGGGATCTGCTCGCGCATCTTGGCGGCCACGGCGCGGCCGCGGTACTGGCTCTGGCTGCGGTGGACGATCATGGCGAGCGGGTCGACCTTGTCGCCATTGATGAGGATGTCAACCTTCACCACGTCGGCTGCGCGGTACTCCTTGAACTCGTAGTCCATGGACGCGTAGCCGCGCGAGGCGGACTTCAGCTTGTCGAAGAAGTCGAGCACGATCTCGGCCAGCGGGATCTCGTAGGTGAGCATCACCTGCTTGCCGTGATAGGCCATGTTGAGCTGCACGCCGCGCTTCTGGTTGGCCAGGGTCATGACCACGCCGACATAGTCCTGCGGCATGTAGAGGTGCACGGTGACGATGGGCTCGCGGATCTCGGCGATGCGGCCCGGCTCGGGCATGCGGCTGGGGTTCTCGACCTTCAGCACCGTGCCGTCACCAAGCTCGACCTCGTAGATCACGCTCGGGGCGGTGGTGACGAGGTCCTGGTCGAACTCACGCTCCAGGCGTTCCTGCACGATCTCCATGTGCAGCAGGCCGAGGAAGCCGCAGCGAAAGCCAAAACCCAGCGCCTGGCTGACCTCGGGCTCGAAGCGCAGCGAGGAGTCGTTGAGGCTGAGCTTCTCCAGCGCGTCGCGCAGCTGGTCGTACTCGCTGGCCTCGGTCGGGTAGAGGCCGGCAAACACCTGGGGCTGGATTTCCTTGAAGCCCGGCAGCGGCTCGGTGGCCGGGCCGGCATTGTTGGGCAGCTTCTTTTCCAGCGTGATGGTGTCGCCCACCTTGGCGGCGGCCAGCTCCTTGATGCCGCAGATCACGAAGCCCACTTCGCCGGCCTTGAGCGCATCGCGGTTCTCGCTCTTGGGGGTGAAGACGCCCAGGTGCTCGATGCCATAGACCGCATTGGTGGCCATCATGCGGATGCGCTCGCCCTTGCCGATCTGGCCATCGACCACGCGCACCAGCATCACGACGCCGACGTAGTTGTCGAACCAAGCGTCGATGATCATGGCGCGCGGGGCGCCATCAGGATTGCCGCGCGGCGCCGGCATGCGGGCGATGACGGCCTCCAGGATCTCGTCGATGCCCATGCCAGTCTTGGCCGAGCAAGGGATGGCCTCCGACGCATCGATGCCGATCACGTCTTCGATCTCGGACTTGGCGTTGTCCGGGTCTGCCGAGGGCAGGTCCATCTTGTTCAGCACCGGCACCACCTCGACGCCCAGGTCCAGCGCGGTGTAGCAATTGGCCACGGTCTGGGCCTCGACGCCCTGGCTCGCATCCACCACCAGCAGCGCGCCTTCGCAGGCCGATAGCGACCGGCTCACTTCGTACGAGAAGTCCACGTGCCCGGGCGTGTCGATCAGGTTGAGGTTGTAGACCTGCCCGTCTTTGGCCTTGTACTGCAGCGCCGCCGTTTGCGCCTTGATCGTGATGCCACGCTCGCGCTCGATGTCCATCGAGTCCAGCACCTGGGCTTCCATCTCGCGGTCGGACAGGCCCCCGCAACGTTGAATGATCCGATCCGCGAGCGTGCTCTTGCCGTGGTCGATGTGGGCAATGATGGAGAAGTTGCGGATGTGGTTCATCAAAATCTTGGGCACGCGGAGCTGGAGCTACAACGGCGGCAGCCGTTGCGACGGAAGCTCATATCGCGAAGCGATGTGAAGCCGCGAAGCGGCGTGCTGAAGTCAAAAAAAAGGCACGTCCAAGGGGAGACGCGCCTTCCAACAAAAACGTATGGCAACTGCTTGTTGGGCCTTCATTCTAGTCAAAAGGCCTGCCCGGAAACCCGCGCCAGCGCTCAATTCCCGGTCGTTGCAGGTCGCCAACAGCAAAAACTTTCAACAGCTTATCCACAAGCCCATGTGGGCAATCTGTGGATGTCTGCGGGCTGTGGCGAAGGCCCGACGAATCAGCCGGATTTCGGCACCAAATGGCCCGAAAACGGCTGAATTCTAGCGGCTCGCACCGCCAATCCCGGCGGCAATGCCAAGTGAGCAAGCGCCTACCGGCGCCAAGCCGGGGCTTGGGGCGCCCGGCCGGCACGGGTTTTGGGTTTCGCAATCCGGTATGTCCGACCAGCCAACGCTGGATTGCCCCCCAACGAGGGGGGCCCTGGATCACCGGCTGGGTTTGATCAGCACAAAGCTGACCATGTCGTCGCGCTTGACGACCAGGTTGATCGGTGCCTTGCCTTTGTCGGCCTTGGCGACCTGGGCTTGGAACTGCTTGACGGTGCTGACCTCGACGTTGTCCACCGACAAGATGATGTCACCCTCGCGCAAGCCGGCCTTGGCTGCCGCGCCACTGGCCGACTCGACGCGCACGCCGGCCTTGACCTTGGCTTCCTTGCGCTGCGCTTCGGTCAGGTCACCGAGCCGCAGGCCCAGCATGGCGGCCGGATTGACCGTCTTGTCACCCGCCTCGGGGTCCGCATTGCTGGCGCGCTTGCTGCGCTCGTCCTCGCCGATGGTGACCACCAGGTCCTTGAAGGCACCACGGCGCCAGACCTGGAGCGTGGCCTTCTGGCCAGGCTTGACCGCAGCGATCAGGCGGCGCAGGTCCGCTGCCTTCTCGACCGGCTTGCCATCGACCTTGGTGATGACATCACCACCTTCCACGCCGCCCTTGTCGGCCGGGCTGCCCTCGGTCACCTGGCGCACCACGGCACCTGCGGCCTTGGGCAGCTTGAGCGACTCGGCCACTTCCTTGGATAGGTCATCAGGCAGCACGCCCAGGAAGCCACGCACCACGCGGCCACCGCTGCGCAATTGATCGGCCACGCGCATCGCCTCGTCGATGGGGATCGAGAAGGAGATGCCCATGTAGCCGCCGCTCTGGCTGTAGATCTGGGAGTTGATGCCGATCACTTCGCCCTTCAGGTTGACGAGTGGGCCGCCCGAGTTGCCGGGGTTGATGGCCACATCGGTCTGGATCAGGGGCAGCAGGTCGCCGGTGTCGCGCTGCTTGGCGGAAATGATGCCGGCCGTCACGGTGTTCTCAAGCCCGAAGGGCGAGCCGATGGCCATCACCCATTCGCCGACCTTGGCCTTGTTGCTGTCGCCGATCTTCACCACCGGCAAGCCGGTGGCCTCGATCTTGACCACGGCCACGTCGGAGCGCTGGTCGCTGCCGATGATCTTGGCCTTGAGCTCGCGCTTGTCGGTCAGCGTGACGATGACCTCATCGGCCGTGCCCACCACGTGGGCGTTGGTCATCACATAGCCATCGCTGCTGAGGATGAAGCCGGAGCCGACGCCCTTGCGAGTCGGGCCATCGTCATCGTCACCCCCACGCGGGGCGCCGCGACGCTGGTTGGGTACAGGCAGACCAAAGCGCCGGAACTGCTCCAGCATCTCTTCAGGGATGCCATTGACCGACACGCCGCCGCGCACTTTCTCTGACACGCGAATGTTCACGACGGCGGGACCGACGCGCTCAACCAGCTCACTGAAATCAGGCAGCTCGACACGCGGCTGCGCGCTCACACTGCCGACCGGCGCGAACAGGCTGAGGCTCAATGCGCCGGTAACCAGCGCAAGCACAAGACGACGAGGGGCTTGGGACATAGGAGTTCTAGTCAGGTTGAAGTGGAGAAGGACCGTCAACGACGCACGGCCGGCCCGGAAGCCGGGTCCGACGCGGGCAGGGACGGGGACCATGGCGGCGTCACCGCCAGGTCCCACGGAAAAACAGGTGCAGGTGCCACGCCGAGGCTGGCCTCGCGCGCACCACCCATAGACGGCAGGTGCGACCAGGCGCCCGGGTTGCGGCCGTAGCTGGGGGCCGCCACGGCCTGGGCAAAGCTCTCACCGGCCAAGGGGCTGGCGGAGGTAGGCGCCGCCGCGACGACCACGGGCTCCTCACCGCGCAGGCCCGGCACCAGCCAGGCCACGAGTGCAAGGCCTGCAACGGCGGCTGCGGGTGCCCACCAGTCGCGGCGCGCGCGTGGGTCTGCTTTGGGCGTGGCTTGGGGTGCTGCGCGCAGCGCCGCCTGCAAGGTTTCGTCAGACAAGCGCTGGCGCAGCAGGTCTTGCGAGCGCAGGCCATCACCGATCCACGCGATCTCGGCCCACCGAGCCCGTAGCTCGGGCTGTTGGGCCCAGGCGGCCTCAACCTCGGCCCACTCCTGGGCTGTGGCACGGCCATCCGCCAAGGCCGAGAGGGCTTGCTGAAGGCGCTCGCTCACCATCGCCCCGCTCCTCGCGCGCGGTCGAGCAAAGGGCGCAGCTTGGCAGCCACCGCCTCCCGAGCGCGGAAGATGCGCGAGCGCACCGTGCCCGGCGCGCACTGCATCAGCTCTCCGATCTCTTCGTAGCTCAATCCATCTACCTCACGCAGCAACAGGGCCTGACGTTGATCCTCGGCCAGGGCGTCCACCGCCTGGTTCAAACGCTCGGCCATCTGTCGGCTCGCCAACAGGGCTTCGGGCGTGTCTTGATGGCTTGGATCCGGCTCATCCTCAAAAGTTCCATCAATTTGCGTTTCCATCGCCAAACGCTTGCCTTGGCGCTGGGCCTGCTTGGCGGCCAGGTTGATGGCGATGCGGTAGAGCCAGGTGTAGAAGGCACTGCCGCCCTGGAACTGCGGCAGGGCGCGCCAGGCGCTCAGGAAGGTTTCCTGGCAGAGGTCGGCCACCAGATCCGGCTCGCGCAGCGACCGGGCGAGCAAACGCTCCACCCGGCGCTGGTACTTGAGCACCAACATCTCGAAAGCGGCTTGGCTCCCGGCCTGGGCCTGGGCGACTAGGAAAGCGTCGGCGTCATCCATGGGGGCGTGTCGGGGCCGACGTCAACGTGGCCCGCAGTTGCCCCCAGATGCTGCCTTGCCCCGCACGATTCAAGGGAAAGTCATAGCGACGCCAGCGCGAAGTTGCCGGCTGCGCGCGCAACAGCAACCAGTCATCCAGATCGATGACGACCCGCAGCATGACTTGCACTTCTTCACGCACGCCCGGCGGTTGCAGCCACCACTGCTGGCCGTCGAAGCGAAGCCGATGCTCACGAGGCCGTGCCGCCCGCGCGCTCAGCCAGGCCACCACCGGCAGCGCCAGCAGCGCCCAAGGCAAAAAGCGCAGTGCCAGCCCGCCGGCAGCGAGGGTCACGCAGGCCGCCACGGCCCAGGCGGCCCGCCGATCAGGCAAGACCACGACGACAACTGGGGGCGCTTGGCGCATGGCCGTCGCGCTGCGGTAGGCGCTGGCGGGGTCAGACCCGCTTGAAGATCAGCGTGCCGTTGGTGCCGCCGAAGCCAAAGTTGTTCTTGGCGGCGTACTCGATCTTCATGTCCCGCGCGGTGTTGGCGCAGTAGTCCAGGTCGCACTCGGGATCCTGGTTGAAGATGTTGATGGTGGGCGGCGCCACCTGCTGGTGAATGGCCAGCACCGTGAAGACAGATTCAATGCCGCCCGCGCCGCCGAGCAGATGGCCGGTCATGGACTTGGTCGAGCTGATGACCATCTTCTTGGCGTGGTCGCCAAAGGCCAATTTGGTGGCATTGGTCTCGTTCACGTCGCCCAGCGGCGTCGAAGTGCCGTGAGCATTCATGTACTGGACCTGGTCGGGGTTGAGGCCGGCATCGCGCAGCGCCGCACGCATCGAGCGCTTGGGGCCATCGACATTGGGGGCCGTCATGTGGAAGGCATCCGCGCCCATGCCGAAACCGACGATCTCGGCATAGATCTTGGCGCCGCGTGCCTTGGCGTGCTCGTATTCTTCGAGCACCAACACGCCCGAGCCCTCGCCCAGCACAAAGCCGTCGCGGTCCTTGTCCCAGGGGCGGGAGGCGGTGGCCGGGTCGTCATTGCGAGTGGACAGCGCACGGGCCGAGGCGAAACCGCCCATGCCCAGCGGCGACACGGCCGCTTCGGCACCGCCTGCCACCATGACGTCGACCTCGCCACGCTCGATCATGCGGGCGCTCTCGCCGATGCAGTGCAGGCCCGTTGTGCAGGCCGTGACGATGGCGAGATTGGGGCCCTGGAAGCCGTAGTGGATGGAGACGTGGCCCGAGATCATGTTGATGATCGAGGCCGGGATGAAGAACGGCGAGATGCGGCGCGGGCCGCGGTTCACCAGCTCGGTGTGGGTCTCTTCGATCAGCGGCAGGCCGCCGATGCCAGAGCCCACCATCACGCCGATGCGCTCGGCCGTCTCTTCGGTCAGTTGGTCGCCGGTGGGCAAACCGGCGTCCCGCACGGCCTGCATCGAAGCGGCCAGCCCGTAATGGATGAAGGTGTCCATGTGCCGGGCTTCTTTGGCCGAGATGTACTCGTCAATCTTGAAGCCCTTGACCTCTCCCGCGAAATGACAGGCCAGGATGCTGGCGTCAAAGCGGGTGACGGTGGCAATGCCGGAACGGCCGGCCAGGATGTTGGCCCAGCCTTCAGTCACCGTGTTGCCCACAGGGCTGATCAGCCCCAAGCCGGTGACAACAACTCTTCTACGGGTCATGCGGGTACTGGCGCGTCAGGCCTTTTGATGCTTGACGGCGTAGTCGATCGCGAGCTGAACGGTCGTGATCTTCTCGGCTTCTTCGTCGGGAATCTCGATGCCGAACTCGTCTTCGAGGGCCATCACAAGTTCCACGGTATCCAGCGAGTCAGCGCCGAGGTCGGCCACGAAAGCCTTTTCGTTGGTGACGTCGGCTTCAGCCACACCGAGT
>CALMQC010000356.1 GCA_937871895.1 uncultured Roseateles sp.
CGCAGCAGCCTTCGAAATGGCAATTTGCGCATCTCCGTCGTACCAAGCCCGGCGGACGTCTGCTGGTGCTGGAGTTTTCGCGCGTGGCCGAGCCACTGCGCCGCCCTTACGACTGGTACTCGATGAACCTGCTGCCGCTGATGGGCCGCCTCGTGGCCGGCGACGCCGACAGCTACCGCTACCTGGCCGAAAGCATCCGCATGCACCCCGACCAGGCCACCCTCAAGGCCATGATGAAGACCGCCGGCTTCGGCCATGTCGACGTGCACAACCTCGCCGCCGGCGTGGTGGCGCTGCACGTGGGCATCAAGTGCTGATCGCGCCGCGGGTCTGACGGGTTCTCGCGGCGAAAAGCCGGCGCTCGCTGCCGCCGCCCACGATCCTGGGCATCACTCGTAGTCGGTCCACATGCGGAGCACGCGAACGACCCGCTCGTTGATGAACACTTCGTAGACGAGCCGATTGTGAATGTTGATACGACGCGAGTACGCCCCCGAGAGATCGCCAACAAGCTTCTCAAATGCCGGAGGGTTCTGAAACGGATCGGCTTCAAGGACGGCCAGGAGTCCCTCAACTCTGGCCTTGAGACCTGCAGCCTTGACCTGCTTCGCGTCCTTGAGCGCTTGCCTGGAGTAGGCCAGTTCCCACTTCACCACTTCACCACTTCACCACTTCAACTCGCGTGCGCTCTTGGCCAGTGGCTCTGCCATGGACTTGCGGATGGATTCCCGCATGCCCGGCACGGACAGAAGGTGCATCGTCTCTTGGATGGCTGCCCAGTCCTCGGCCGATACCAAGACAGCTGCAGCGTTCTTTCCGGCGATCATGATGGGCTGATGAGACTCTGTCGCCTGGTCGATCAAGCGGTACAGATTCGCACGGGCTGCTGATGCTGTGAGAACGGTCACGGGGGGCTCCGATGAGGAGCGCGAAGCGCACGTTTTACGAACGTTGTGTCAATGCCTGCTTGGGCTTGGTCGCGCCAGCATCGCAGCAGGCGGCAGGGCTACCAGACCCCCATAGGCGAGCGCGGCGTTGGCTTGTCGGGCGGGCAACGCCAGCGCTTGGCCATTGCGCGTCCGCTGCTGAAGTCGCCCAAGGTGCTGATCTTCGACGAGCCGTTCGACGA
>CALMQC010000357.1 GCA_937871895.1 uncultured Roseateles sp.
GGCTTGACGGCCATCGTCACAGCCGACCCCGCCGACACGCAGCGACTGGAGGCTGAGCTCAAGGTCTTTGCGCCTGGCTTGCGCGTTGCCGTCTTCCCCGACTGGGAGACCCTGCCCTACGACAGCTTCAGCCCGCATCAGGACCTGATCTCGGAGCGGCTGGCCACACTGTGGGCGCTGCTGCAATCGCAACGCGAGCACGCGGTGGACGTGGTGCTGCTGCCGGCCAGCACCGCGCTCGTGCGCCTGGCGCCGCCCAGCTTCTTGGCGGCCACGAGCTTCCAGTTCAAGCAGAAGCAGCGGCTCGACGAGGCCTCGTTCCGCGCGCAGCTGGTGCTGGCCGGCTACTCCAACGTCTCGCAGGTCGTGCAGCCGGGCGAGTACGCGGTGCGCGGCAGCTTGATCGACCTCTTCCCCATGGGTTCGGCGCAGCCCTACCGGGTGGACCTGTTCGGTGACGAGATCGATTCGATTCGCACCTTCGACCCCGACAGTCAGCGCAGCCTCTACCCGGTGCCCGAAGTGCGCCTGCTGCCGGGGCGTGAGTTCCCGATGAGCGAACCGGCGCGCAAGACCTTCCGCGAGCGCTGGCGCGAGAAGATGGACGGCGACCCGACCAAGGCGCGCCTCTACAAGGACATGGGCGAGGGCTTTGCCGGCGGCGGCATCGAGTACTACCTGCCGCTGTTCTTTGAGCAAACCGCGACGATCTTTGACTACCTCGGCACCAGCGCGGCGGTCGCCCTGCATGGCGACGTGGACGAAGCCATCCAGCGCTTCTGGGCCGACACGCGCGACCGCCACCGCCTGCTGCAGCACGACCCGGACCGCCCCATCCTGCCACCGGGCGAGATCTTCCTGAGCAGCGAGGAGTTCTTCAGCCTCACCCACCCTCACGCCGTGCTCTCGGTGCGCGGCAAGGAGCCGGTGGACTACGCCCGCCCGCTGCCCGACATCAGCGTCGAGCGCGGTGCGCAGGAGCCGCTCGCCCGCTTGCAGCAGCACCTCAAGACCACCCCGCACCGCGTGTTGCTGCTGGCCGAAAGCGAAGGTCGGCGCGAAAGCCTGCTGGAGCAACTGCGCGACAGCAAGATCGACCCGCCGTCCTGCGCCGGCATCGAGGACTTCCTGGCGAGTGACGAGAAGTTCGCCATCACCGCCGCGCCGCTGGCCGAGGGCTTCCATTGGGTCGATGGCGATCAGCACCTACAGCTCGTCACCGAGACCGAGCTCTATGCCACCGCCCCCGCCACGCGCCGCCGCCGCAAGCAGGAGCAGGTCAGCAGCGTCGATGCGCTGATCAAGGACCTCTCCGAGCTCAAGGTGGGCGACCCGGTCGTGCACATCAACCACGGCATCGGGCGCTATCAGGGCTTGATGAACATCGACCTGGGCGATGGGCCGAGCGAGTTCCTACACCTGGAGTACGCCGACAAAGCCACGCTCTACGTCCCCGTCTCTCAGCTGCATTTGATCGGCCGCTACACCGGTGTCTCCGCCGAGGAAGCCCCGCTGCACCGCTTGGGCTCCGGCCAGTGGGAGAAGGCCAAGCGCAAGGCCGCCGAGCAGGTGCGTGATGCGGCGGCCGAGCTGCTCAATCTCTATGCCCGCCGCGCGGCGCGTGAGGGCCACGCCTTCCGCTACTCGGCCCACGACTACGAGGCCTTTGCAGCCAGCTTCGGCTTTGAGGAAACGCCCGACCAGCGCGCCGCCATCCACGCCGTCATCCAGGACATGATCAGCCCCAGGCCCATGGACCGCCTGGTCTGCGGCGACGTGGGCTTTGGCAAGACCGAGGTGGCGCTGCGCGCGGCCTTCCTCGCGGTGATGGGCGGCAAGCAGGTGGCCATCCTGGCGCCGACCACGCTGCTGGCCGAACAGCACTACCAGACCATTGCCGACCGCTTTTCGGCCTGGCCCGTGAAGGTGGCGGAGATGAGCCGCTTCCGCTCGGCCAAGGAGATCAAGACCGCGCTCGAAGGGCTGGAGGCTGGCCACATCGACATCGTCGTCGGCACGCACAAGCTGCTCTCGCCCGACGTCAAGTTCGCGCGCCTCGGCCTGCTCGTGATCGACGAGGAGCACCGCTTCGGCGTGCGCCACAAGGAGGCCATGAAGGCGCTGCGCGCCGAGGTCGATGTGCTGACGCTGACGGCCACGCCGATCCCGCGGACGCTGGGCATGGCGCTGGAGGGCCTGCGTGACCTCAGCGTCATCGCCACCGCGCCGCAGCGGCGCCTGGCCATCAAGACCTTTGTGCGTGCCGAGAGCAGCGGCACCATCCGCGAGGCCGTGCTGCGGGAGTTGAAGCGCGGCGGGCAGGTCTACTTCCTGCACAACGAGGTCGAGACCATCGAGAACCGGCGCCAGAAGCTGGAGGAGCTGATCCCGGAGGCGCGCATCGTCGTGGCCCACGGCCAGATGCCCGAGCGCGAACTGGAACGGGTGATGCGTGAGTTCGTGGCCGGCAAGCACAACGTGCTGCTGTGCTCCACCATCATCGAGACGGGCATTGACGTGCCCAGCGCCAACACCATCGTCATCAGCCGGGCCGACAAGTTCGGCCTCGCGCAGCTGCACCAGCTGCGCGGCCGCGTGGGGCGCAGCCACCACCAAGCCTATGCCTACCTGATGGTGCCCGACCTGCAAGGCCTGACCAAGCAGGCCGCCCAGCGGCTCGACGCCATCCAGGCCATGGAGGAGCTGGGCTCAGGCTTCTACCTCGCCATGCACGACCTGGAGATCCGCGGCGCCGGCGAGGTGCTGGGGGAGAACCAGAGCGGCAACATGATGGAGATCGGCTTCCAGCTCTACAACGAGATGCTGGCCGAGGCGGTGCGGGCCTTGAAGAGCGGCCGCGAGCCCGACCTGCTCTCGCCCACCGGCGTCTTCGGCGGCACGACCGAGGTCAACCTGCACGCGCCCGCCCTGCTGCCCGACGCCTACTGCGGCGACGTGCACACCCGGCTCTCGCTCTACAAGCGCCTCGCCAGCGCCGACAAAGCCGAGCAGATCGACACCATGCTCGAAGAGATCACCGACCGCTTCGGCAAGCTGCCGAGCCAAGGCCAGACGCTCTTCGACCTGCACCGGCTGCGCGTGCTGGCCAAGCCCTATGGCGTCATCAAGATCGACGCGAGCCCCGGCATCATCAACCTCAACTTCCGCCCCAACCCGCCCATCGACCCGATGCGCGTGATCGAGCTGGTGCAGAAGAACCGCAACATCAAGCTCGTCGGCAACGAGAAGCTGCGCATCGAAAAAGCCCTCAGCAACCCGCAGGACCGCGCCCAAGCCGTGCGTGAAGTGCTGCGTCTCCTGGGCCAACCCAAAGCTGCCTGACCCCCGACCCGCCATGACCGCCATCGTCCTTCGCCCCGGCCTGCAACTGCCGCCCCTCAGCCACTTCAAGCTCGCCGCCTTCGACATGGACTCGACGCTGATCAGCATCGAGTGCATCGACGAGATTGCCGCGATGGCGGGCAAGGGGGCAGAAGTGGCGGCCATCACCGAGGCCGCGATGCGCGGCGAGATCACGGACTTCAAGGAAAGCCTGCGCCGCCGGCTCGCGCTGCTGGTCGGCACGCCGGCCAGCGTGCTCGACCGCGTGCTGGCCGAGCGCCTGAAGTTCAACCCCGGCGCGCGGGAACTCTGCGCCGGTCTCAAGGCCGCCGGGCTCAAGCTTGTGCTGGTCTCGGGCGGCTTCACCTTCTTCACCGCCTACGTCGCACGTGAGCTGGGCATGGACTACGTGCGCAGCAACGAGCTGGAGATCGTCGATGGCGCGCTCACCGGCCGCGTGGTGATGCAGGCCTGGGGCGACAT
>CALMQC010000358.1 GCA_937871895.1 uncultured Roseateles sp.
CACATCAGGATCAGAAGGACGCAGGAGACCGCGCGAGTCATTGGCGGACGCTCCGTGCGCACAGGGTTGAGCAATAGCGAACTTGGGCAGGGTTCAGTCCCATACGCGGATCCCTTGTGAACACCTTTCGATCAACTGCGCCAGCCTTCGCTCGCGCGTCTCGGGCTTTTTGGCGCTGATGACAAGCCAGATGGCCTTGCGCTGGTAGCTCGGGGCCGTGGACGAGAAGAAGGCCCAGGCGGCTTTGTGCTGGCGGAAGCGTTTGAGATCTGCGGCCGAGAAGACCAGCGCCTCATGCGGCTGTTCGTGTGAAGCCCGCGCCGAGCGCGCTTCGGTGCGCGCGGCGAAGGCGGCCAGGCCGGCGGCTTGCATGCGCCCCTCGCGCTCCAACTCCGGCACCCGGCGGATGTTGACGGCGCTCCAGTGCGAGCCGACCTTGCGCGGCGTGAAACGGATCTGGTAGCGCTCGGCGTCGATGCCTTTGCGCACCCCGTCGATCCAGCCCACGCACAGC
This sequence comes from uncultured Roseateles sp., assembly GCA_937871895.1. Classification (GTDB taxonomy): domain Bacteria; phylum Pseudomonadota; class Gammaproteobacteria; order Burkholderiales; family Burkholderiaceae_C; genus Pelomonas. The sequence continues at coordinate 515 of CALMQC010000358.1, forward strand.
GCCTCGTCCACCGACTGCGGCCACGTCAGGCCCGCGCGACCCGTGTGGGTCTTGTGGAAGCCCACGAGCAGCTCCTTGGCCGTCGCCGCATGTGCCGCAAACCAGTCGCGCAAGGCCTCGGGGCTGTCAAAGAAAACAGGCTCCATGGCCCTTCAGTGCATAGGCAGAGACTGGAACAGCGGCAGCTGCTCTGCATGCGCCGCCAGTGCGGCAAGCCGTGGGCAGCGCGCCGTGTCGATGGCGCCGGGCAGCAGGTCCTGCGTGAAGCTCCAGGCCACGGCGGCCGTGATGGCCGGCTGGTCGATGCTCGCCTCGCTCGGCGCTGTGTCGCGCTCGGCCCATTCGGCTTCCAGCAGGTCGTAGGCCGTCAGCATCTGCTCGCGCACCCGCGTGAGCCAGGGTGCGTGTTGGTGCTCGGGTGGGCGCAGTTGGGTCTCGTAGACCTGCTGCACGCTTTTCTCCATCGCGGCCAGCGCCAGGGCCTCGCAGCGCAGCGCCTGCTCATACGCGGCGCCTTGCTGCGGCCACAGCTGTGCCACCTTCGCAGCCGGCACCAAGCGCGGCAACGCGCCGAGGATGAGGGTCGAGTCCATCAGGACCGTGCCCGCATCCGTCACCAGGGTCGGCGCCTTGATGACCGGGTTGATCGCCTGAAAGGCCGGCATCTGCCGGAAGACCGAGATGGACCGATGTTCAAAGCCCACGCCCGCGACCCGCAGCACGAGGGCCACGCGGCGGACGTAGGGGGAGTCGAGCATGCCGATGAGTTGCATGGGCGTGAACAAGCAGTGAAGGCGTGTTGAGCTTAGTTCAGCGGGGCAGTTCGAACAGTAGGACCTTCAAAGACCTTTCTGCATCGACATCCGCGTAGACGGGCGGGTTGGCCAGCCGCGCCACAAACCTCAGCGTCGGCGCCTCGGCTGCTACCAGCTCGCGCAGGAAGCTGCTGCCCAGCTTGGGCGAATTGAGGCACAGCAGCGCGCGGCCACCGGGCGCCAGCAAGTCGGGCAGACGGCGCACCAGGCGGGCGTAGTCCTTCTCGGCGACGAAGCTGCCCTTTTGGTAGCTCGGCGGGTCGGCGATCACGAGGTCGAAGGGGGCCAGTCGCTTGAGCTTGCCCCAGGTGGAGAACAAGTCGTGCGCGAGGAAGCGGCCGCCGTTGAGGCCGTTGAGCGCATGGTTGCGCTGGCCCAGTTGCAAGGCACCCGAGGCCATGTCGAGGTTGTGGACCTCGGCCGCACCGCCCTGCAGGGCGGCCACGGAGAAGGCGCAGCTGTAGGCAAAGAGGTTGAGCACCTTGCCGCCCGGGTGTTGGTGGGCCCAGTCGCGCACCCAGCGCCGCCCCTCGCGCATGTCGAGGAAGAGGCCATGATTGAGCCCGCGCAGCAGGTGCACGCCGTAGCGCGCGCCGTCCTCCTGCACCACATGCGGCTCGGGCACGCTGCCGGCCATCAGGCGGTTGCTGGCGCGCACTTCGTCGCGTTGCTGGAAGACCCAGTTGAGCGGCTCACCCGGCGCGATCAACTCCCAGCGGGCCTGCAGCGCAGCGCCAAAGCGGGCCAGGTCTTCGTCGCTGACCGGGGCATAGCTCGTCAGCAGCCAGACCGGCGGGTAGGCGTCGAGCGCCAGGTGTTCGCAGCCCGGGTGCAAGCCACCCCGGCCGTGGAAGACGCGGGCGGCGTCGTGCGGTTTGTCGAGTGTGGCGACGAGGTCGAGCAGGGCTTGCATGGCGGCGGCAGTGTAGGCAGCCGCTTAGCGGCATCACGTCACCTGCTGCGCCACCGCTGCATACAGCGGAATGCCCACCAGGATGTTGAACGGAAAGGTCAGCCCCAGCGACATGCCGAAGTAGAGCGAAGGGTTGGCCTCGGGGATGGCCACGCGGACCACGGCAGGCACGGCGATGTAGGAGGCACTGGCGGCCAACACCATCAGCAGCGTGGCATTGCCGGCGCTGAGGCCGCAGAGCACCGCGAGGCTCAGCGCCAGGCTGGCGTGCACCAGCGGCGCGCCCAGCGCATAGCCCAGCAGCCAGGGCGAGCGGCCGCGCAGGCTGCCCAGGTTGCGTGCGGCGAGCAAGCCCATGTCGAGCAGGAAGAAGGCCAGCATGCCCTTGAACAAGTCACCCGAGAAAGGCTGCATCGCGCGCTGACCCGACTCGCCGGTGACGAGGCCCACCACCATGGCCCCAAGCAGCAGCAACTGCGCGCCGTCGGTGAAGGACTCGTGCAGCACCTGGCGCAGGCCCGGCAGCTGCGCGTTCGCGTCGCGGCCCTCCTTGCGCCGTGCCAAATTGGCCAGCAGCACGGCCATCACGATGGCGGGCGATTCCATCAAGGCCATGGCGGCAGCCATGTGTCCGCCAAAGGCGATAGCGTGGCTCTCCAGGTACTGCGTGGCGGTGATGAAGGTGACCGCGCTGACCGAGCCATAGGTGGCCGCCACGGCCGCCGCATCAAAGCGCGACAACAGCCGGCGCAGCACTAGATAGCCCACGGCCGGCACCAGCACGGCCAGCAACAGCGCGAGCCCGAGGCTCACCGCAATCTCCTGCGTGACGCCGGACTTGGCGAGCGCAAAGCCGCCCTTGAGGCCCAGGGCCATCAAGAGGTAGAGCGACAAGAAGCGCGCGATCTGCGGCGGGATCTCCAGGTTGGAACGGACAGCCCCGGCCAGCAGGCCGAAGACGAAGAACAGGATGGCGGGGTCGAGGAAGTTCTGCATGACGGGGCGCGATGCTCGGGCCAGGCCGCTATCCATACAAGTGATATGTTCTGATCCAACTGATTGGTAACCCCGATGAAACCAAGATTCCCCCCCGGCCTGGAGCGCGCGCCGCGCGTGAGCCTCGTGCAGTTGCGCAGTTTGGAGGCCGTGGTGCGCCTGGGCAGCGTCAGCCGCGCGGCCGAGGCCCTGCACCTGGCACAGCCCACGGTCTCGACGCAGCTGCGCGAGATCTCATCCAGCCTCGGGCTCACGCTCCTGGAGCCTTACGGCCGCGGCCTCGTGCCCACGGCGGTGGGCCAGCGCCTGGCCGAGTGCGCGCGCGCTTTTGGAGCATGCTGGCAAGCCTTTGAGGACGACGCCGCCGCGCTGCAGGGCCTGCGCCAGGGGCGGCTGCGCATTGCGGCCGTCACCACGACCGAGTACTTCCTGCCCGACCTGCTCGGCCCCTTTGCGCGCCGCTACCCGGGCATCCAGATCGAGCTGGCCGTCGAGAACCGCGACGCCGTCGTGGCCCGCCTGCGCCGTGGTGACGATGAGCTCGCCGCCATGATGCGGCCGCCTTCCGACCTGCCGCTGGCGCGCTGGCCCTTCCTGGAGAACCCGCTGGTGCTGATCGCCGCGGCCGACCACCCGCTCGCCACGCGCAAGCGCCTGCGCCTCGCCAACCTGACCGACCAGCCCCTGCTCGTGCGCGAGGCCGGCTCAGGCACCCGCGCCGTGCTGGAGGAAGTGCTGGCTGAGCAAAGCCTGCACTGGCCGCCGCGCATGGCCCTCGGCAGCAACGAGGCCGTCAAGCACGCGGTGCGCGCCGGGCTGGGCCTTGCGGTGCTGTCCCGCCACACCCTGGCGGCCGACCCGGCCAGCGAAGGCCTTGCCGTGCTGCCGGTCGTGGGCTTCCCGCTCAAGCGGCAGTGGGTGCTGGTCTGGCGGCAAGACCGGCCACTGTCCCTGCCCGCGCGGACGCTGCTGGACGACCTGCGTCAGCGGCTCAAGGTCAGGGCCAAGGCGGTGGGGTGAATAGTGGGGTGAGCTGTGGGGTGAGGCCCACCCGCCCAGCGCTGCTTACTTCGAGAACCAGCCCGCCACGCGCTGCTTGATGCGCAGGAAGAAGCCGGCCCGCTCCACATCGGCCAGCGCCACCACCGGCGCCTCGCCCAGCACCTTGCCATTGGCCGAGGCCACGGCCTTGCCGATCACGGCGCCCTTGGCCACCGGCCCTTCCAGGCCAGGGTTCAGTGTGATCTCGGTCTTGACTGCCGCTGCCTGCCCCTTGGGCACCACCAGGGTCCACGGCTTGGCCAGGCCGGCCGCCACCTCGGGCACCACGCCGTACAGCACCTTGGCATTGGTCAGCGTCGCGCCCGCTTGGGCCGGCGTGGCCTGTTCGTAGTTGGCATAGCCCCAGTTGAAGAGCACGCGCGTCTGGTCGGCGCGCGCCTGCTTGCTGTTCGCGTTCATGATGACCGAGATCAGCCGCATGCCATTGCGCGTGGACGAGGCCACCAGGCAGTAGCCCGCCTCCTCGGTGTGGCCCGTCTTCAGGCCGTCCACGGTCGGGTCTGTGTAGAGCAGCGCGTTGCGGTTGCCCTGCTTGATGTTGTTGTAGGTGAACTCGCGCTCGGCGTAGATCGGGTAGTACTCCGCGCTGTTGCGGATGATGGCCGCCGCCAGCACCGCCATGTCCCGCGCCGAGGCCTTGTGGTTCGCGCCCGGCAGACCGTCCGCGTTCTCGAAGTGCGTCTTCGTCATGCCGAGCTTGGCGGCCTCGGCATTCATCAGCGTCACAAAGCCCGCTTGCGAGCCCCCCAGGTGCTCGGCCAGCGCCTTGGACGCGTCATTGCCGCTGGCAATCACCACGCCGCGCAGCATGTCCATCAGCGAGGCCTGCGCATTGAGCGGCACAAACATGCAGCTGTCGCCGTCCTTGCCGCCCTTGCACCACGCGCTCTCGCTCATGGTCACCTTGTCGTCCGGCTTCACCTTGCCGCTCTTCAGGCCCTGCTCCACCAGGTAGCTGGTCATCATCTTCGTCAGCGACGCCGGCGGCAGCGGCTCGTCCGGGTTCGACGACGCCAGCAACTGCCCCGTCGCGTAGTCCATCAACACCCAGGCCTTGTTCTCCAGCAGCGGGATCGATTGGCCGTTCGCGTCCGTCGTCATCGCCTGCTCGGCAGGCGTGGACTGCTTGCTGGCCTTGCGGGTGGTGGCGGCTTTGGCCGGCTTTGCCTTGGGCTTGGCGTGCGTGGCGGCCTCGGCGGGGTGGAGCGAAGCGGCCAGGAGGGCGGTGGCGAGGAGGGTGGGGAGGAGGGGGCGGAACAAAGGGGCAGTGCGCGGTGTGCGGGTCATGGAGAAATGCTTGCGGAGTAGCTGGTCGGTAGCGCTGCGATTGTCGTGGGTTCGTAGTGCCCGACAGGGCGCGCGCCCGCAAACTGGCGCCTCGCCATAGGGAGGAGCGAGCGTACTGTTCAAGTCCGCCGACGACAAATCCAAACGCCTGCGCCTGCTGGAGTCGCTGCAGGCCTCGCCGCACATCGACGCCCGACAGCGCAACTGGCTGGCTGAAGAGCTCACCCGCCAACAGCGCGGCCTGCATGGCGAGCGAGATGCCGCCTTTCACCTCGACAGCCTGCTCCGCGACGGCGCCAACACCGCGCTGCTGCACGACCTGCGCTTTGTCGTGGATGACGAAGTCGCCCAGATCGACCACCTTGTCTTCAACCGGCTGTTCGACTTCATCCTCATCGAGACCAAGTGCTACAACGGCCACGTGCTCATCAACGAGCACGGTGAATTCAGCGTCCGTTACGGCAGCGGCAAGCTGTTTGGCGTGCCCTCACCCCTGGCCCAGAGCGAGCGCCACGGCCGCGTGCTGGCCAGGTTGCTGGAGCGCCTCGGCATCACCGGCCGCCTAGGCACCCAACCTCGCTTCCACCATCTCGTGTTGCTCCACCCGAAGGCCATCATCACCCGGCCCGCGCCTGAGCGCTTCGACACCCGCAACGTCATCAAGGCCGACCAGTTTCCAGAGTGGCGGGAGCGCTGGGTGGACAGCGCCTCCGCCACCACCGCCATGAGCTCACTGCTCAACATTCGCGGGCGCGACACGCTCAAGGACTGGGCCGAGCTGCTGATCCAAGCCCACCATCCGACCGACTTGCTGGCCCTGCCAGACTTCATGCGGCCTGGCGCGCCATCCGCACCGGCGCCGCAAGCTCATGCAGAGATGACCGACGCCCCGCCCAAGCGCCTCATCTGCGCCACCTGCGGCAGCAAGATCAGCTTTGCTGAAGGCAAGTTCTGCTGGAGCAAGCCCGAGCGGTTTGGGGGGCTGCAGTACTGCCGCGAGCATCAGCAGGTCTTCCGCTGAACTTGGCCTCAGGCAGGACTCGGTTTGGCAACTCGCCCCTCATATGCCGCCGCAATCAACGGCTTGGCCGTATCCAGGTCGGCCAAGGTGCTGAGTGCAAGTTCCAAATCTCCGGTGCCCCAATGGCCGATCTCCGAAACGTCGCGTGCATTCGGCAGGCTCGCCACCGCTTGCTTGGGGTCCAGGTGCAGATAGAGCAACAGCCGGTTGCGCTGCAGCACCACAGTGGCGAAGTTCTTGAGTCGCTTGAAGGCGGCGTAGAGCCGCAGCTCCTTGCGCTGCACATCATCGCCCAGTGAGAGCACGTGGTCCTCCAGCGAGGCCAACAACTGCTGCAGGGGCTCGGGCAGCGTCGCGGCAATCTCCGCGTATGACTTGTCAGGCCCCACGGGCTTCGTAGCCTGAGGACTGGGTTCTTCTGCGGGCTTGCCCGCCTTTGCCGGCTTGCTGCGGGTGGGTGCTGCCGTCACGGCATTGGCCAACTCAAGCAGCAGCAGCTCATCGCCAAAGCGGCGGTAGCGGATCAACTCGATGTTGCGATTGATCTGCTGCACCGCATGGCCGTCGTACTTGGTGAAGTCCGCCGCGATGCAAACCAGGCGCGGCGCGCTCCAGTCGATGGCGTCGGCCGCCACCTTGCCAAACTTCTCCAGCACCAGCAGCTTGAACTCGGCCTGGTGGTCCATCAGCCAGTCCAGGTAGAACAGGCCTTGGTTGATGACGTTCTCGCCCACCGAGCGCTTGTATTCCAGGATCACCGGACAGTGGTTCTCATCCAGCCCCAGCGTGTCGATGCGCCCGCCGTGCGTCTTGCCGGTCGAGTACTCGGTGGCCAGGAAGCGGATGCCCAGCAGCACGTCCAGGTTGGCCTCGATCAGGTTCTGAAGCGGCTTTTCCAGGTCGGAGGCATCGCCCTGCAGCTCGGTGGCGCTGCCGGATTGGAGGCGGAAGAGTTTGATGTCGCTCATGGGCTCTCGGGTTCAGGTCAAGGTAGCGGCGGCAGCCCGAGCTCCTTCAGAAACCCGTTGTGCTTGTCCTTCGCCGCCGCGATGGCCTGCTCAATCGCTACCAGCTCGCGGTGTGTCGCCACCAGATCAATCTCCGCCTCACCCACTGCCGTGCTGACATAGCGCGAGATGTTGAGGTTGAACCCGTTCTTCTCGATCTCAGCCATCTCCACCCGGCGTGAGTAGCGCGCTTCCTCTTCGCGGAACTGGTAGGTCCGGATGATCTTGCCGATGTGCTCGGGCTTGAGCTGGTTCTGGCGCTTGCCTTTGTCGAAGTGCTCAGCCGCATTGATGAACAACACGTCGTCCGGCTTCTTGCACTTCTTGAGCACCAGGATGCAGACGGGGATGCCGGTGGAATAGAAGAGGTTGGCGGGCAAGCCGATGACGGTGTCGATGTGTCCGTCCTTCAGCAGCTTGGTGCGGATGCGCTCTTCCGCCCCGCCCCGGAACAACACCCCGTGCGGCAGGATGATGGCCATCACGCCCTCGTCCTTGAGGTAGTGAAAGCCGTGCAGCAGGAAGGCAAAGTCAGCTGCCGACTTGGGGGCGAGGCCGTGGCTTTTGAATCGCACGTCTTCGGCCAGCGCGTCCGTCGGGTCCCAGCGGTAGCTGAAGGGCGGGTTGGCCACGACGGCATCAAAGCTCGGCTTCTTGGCCGGGTTCTCCTCGCGCAACATGTCCCACTCGTTGAGCAGGGTGTCGCCGTGGAAGATCTCGAACTCCGTGTCCTTCACCCCGTGCAGCAGCATGTTCATGCGCGCGAGGTTGTAGGTGGTGATGTTCTTTTCCTGGCCCCAGATCTTGCCGATGGTGCCACCGGCCTTCGCCACCTGCTTGCGCACGTTAAGCAGCAGCGAGCCGGAGCCGCAGGCAAAGTCCAGCACGCTGTCCAGCCGCTTCTTGGTGCCGGTCTTCGGCTCCTGGCTGTCCAGCGTGACGATGTTGGA
>CALMQC010000359.1 GCA_937871895.1 uncultured Roseateles sp.
CGCGCCGCCTGTCCGAGCAGAGCGTAGCGCCGCGAGTTCGGCGCGAGCCCCGCAAGCCGAGCACCGGAGGGCAGTCGCGCAGCGACCGCCTCAGCTGGAGCGCCGCAGCCAGGCCGGGCGGGCCTTTGCCAACCCGATAGCTGCGCCTATTGATCTGAAACAAAGCCGCAAGTCCAGCCCAGACGAGACACTGCGTCACCCACCGCAACCATGGCCAAGCGCTTCCCCATTCAGCCCGCACACCCCGAGCGCAATTGCTGGGGCTGTGACCGCTATTGCGCGTCCGACGCGATGCTGTGCGGCAATGGCTCGGAGCGCACGCAGCACCCCATCGAGACCTTTGGGCCGGGCTGGGATGCCTGGGGTGGCGCCACGCCTGAGGCGGCAGGCACCGCTGAAGCTGCAGCCGAGCCGCGCGTTGCACTCAAAACCAGCTAGCAAGGCCAGCGCGCAGCGGCGGCTGCGTCAATTCCGAATCAGTGCCGCGTCACCACGATCGGCTCGCCCTTGGTGATGATCATCGTGTGCTCGTACTGCGCCGACAGGTTGCCGGGCGCGCCCACAAGGGTCCAGCCATCGGCGGCTTCTTCGACGATGCGGCTCTTGGTAGAGAGGAAGGGCTCGATGGTGATGACCATGCCCTCGTACAGCATGCGCTGGTCGTGGGGGTCGTGGTAGCCGGCGATGTGTTCGGGCGCTTCGTGCAAGGCGCGGCCGACGCCGTGGCTGCCGAGGTTCTCGATGACCTTGAAGCCGTAGGCGCGGGCGGTGCGTTCGATGGCGGCGCCAATGCCGCGAATGGGCATGCCGGCGCGGGCCTGCTGCATGGCGGCCGCGAGGGCCTGGCGGGTGGCATGGCAGAGGCGGGTCTTGACGGGGTTGCCGGGCGGCACGACGCGGGTGCCGCCGGTGTCGGCAAAGTAGCCGTCCAACTCGGCCGAGACGTCGATGTTGAGCACATCGCCCGCGCGGATGACGCGGTCACCGGGGATGCCGTGAGCGGCTTCTTCGTTGATGCTGATGCACGTGGCGCCGGGGAAGTTGTAGGTGAGCTGCGGGGCTGATCGGGCGCCGTGTTGGGCCAGCAGAGCCGCCCCGAGGGCGTCGAGCTCGCGGGTGCTCATGCCAGGGCGGGCGGTGTCCAGCATCTCGTGCAGCACAAGGGACACGATGCGGCCGATGCGCTTGAGGGCGGTGATGTCGTCTTCGGTTTCGATGGTCATGGGAGGGTCTTGGATGGGGTGGTGTCAGCTGACGCTGGCGAAGGTGCCGGCAAAGATGGCCACCTCAGTGACGCGCTGGAGCAGGCCGCGCCAGTCTCGCAGGCCGGGCACGTAGACGGAGAGGATGAAGCCAAAGATCAGGAATTTGCCGAGGTCGTAGGGCGAGCCGTGGTCACGCGCCAGCGTCTCGAAGGCGCCCATGGCGAGCACGTAGCTGGCGCCGGCGCTGAGGTTGTGCAGGCCGTTGCGCCAGGTGCCTAGCGCGGGGGCGTCAGGGTCGATGGGGAAGAGCGCGGCGCAGCCATAGCCGACGGCAAGAGAGGCGGTGAAGAGCAGCGCCGCCTCGTTGCCCTGCAGCCAGCAGGCCAAGGCAGCCATGGCAACGCCAATGGGCAGGAAGACGCCATAGGAGACCGGCTTCTCCAGCGGCGAGCCGGCCTCGGCCAGCTCGCTGATGGTGTGCACGCGGTGGCTGTAGCCGGGGCGCTGCCGGCCAAAATAGGCGAGCGCAGCAATGAGGAAAGCGCCGACGAGGGCGATCAGGGCTTGGGGCATGGGCGGGCAGCGTAGCCGATCAGCGCA
>CALMQC010000360.1 GCA_937871895.1 uncultured Roseateles sp.
GGCTGGGTCGCCGCCCACGAGGCCGTGGCCGCCGAGATCCGGCTCTACGAGCGGCTCTTCACCGACCCCCAGCCCGACGCCGGTGGTCGCGACTTCCTCGAGTTCATCAACCCGAATTCGCTGCGCGTGGTGCAGGGCTTCGTCGAGCCCTCACTGGCCGGCGCTGCGGCCGACCAGCGCTGGCAGTTCGAGCGTCACGGCTACTTCGTGTCCGACCGGGTGGACCACCGGGCCGACAAGCCGGTCTTCAACAAGATCACCGGGCTGCGGGACAGCTTCGCCAAGTAGGGCGCTGCTTACCGGATATCCAGCCGGTATTGCGGCCCCGGCGGTGGATGCCACCCGGGCGGGGCTTTCAGCTCAAGCACCAGCCGTTTGGCCACTTGAAATTGTTCGATGGCGGGCTTGAGGTGGCGGCGCAGCAGGGCTTGCAGGCTGCCGTCGGCATAGGCGCGTTCCAAGCCACGTGTGACGCGCTCGATCAGCACCCGGTTGCTGGGGTGGGTGTGCAGGTACTGCGGCAGTTCGTAGTGCAGCAGCAGGTGGGGCTCGATGGCCAGGTCGCTCAGGTGCGCATGGGCTGCTGCCTCGGCCGCGATCTCGTGCAGGCTGCGGCAGAAGAGGTCGGCGCGATTCAGGGCCACCATCTCGAACATGGTTTCGTAGTTCGGCGCTTCGATCACCTGCTGGCCGTTGGCGCGCAACACCGCCACATCGGGCCATTCGCGCCCTTGCACGTGGCGGAAGCGCGCCATGTCGGCCAGGTTCCGAATGCGCGCCAGCTCGGGCAGGCGCTCACGCGGGGCAAAGCAGACGCGGTAGCCATTGATGCCCAGGTAGACCGGGAAGGGCAACAGGGCCAGGCCCAGGCCCTGGGTGGCGGCCGGCGATGCGGTGATGAGGAAGTTGGCCGGCTCATTGGCCTGGGCCGACAGCAGCGCCCGGCGCTTGTTCATGGGACTGGAGTCCATCAGCCGGTAGGGGCCGTACGCGGCTGCGGTGCGTTCCAACGCCAGCAGGATGGCATCGCGTGCGTAGTCGCGGCGGCGGTCGACGGCGGTGTCGGGGGCGCGCAAGGTGACGACCAGCGGCTCCGCCGCGCTGGCGGGCGCTGACCAGGCCGTCGGCAAGGCGCAGGCTGCCGCGCCACCCAGGGCCAGGTGCCGGCGTTGGAGGGCGTGCGCGGCGCACTTCGACATCGGCTGATGCTAATCCCGCCAATGTGTGGATGTCGTCTAGGGTGACTCTCTAGTCCGCCTGCGCACCTTGACCTTACGGCCGTTGAGGATCTGCTGGGAGTCTGTGGTGGGCCGCAGCGCGGCGTTGAGAACGCCTACTTCGAAGCCTGGCTCCTGAACTGCAGCCGGCGCTCGACGAAGCCACCCACGGCCGAGCTGCCGTCGCGCAGCTTGGGATCGATCTCCAGGCTCTCGCAGAACTGAATGGCAGCGAGCGTGAAGCCCTCGGCCGGGGACGTGGTGCCGGGCTTGAGGCCGCAGATCATGGAGCCGTCCTCCAGGACTTTGCAGCGCACGGCGATGTCGGCCGACATCTGGCGGAGCTGCGGATCGTTGGGGAGGTAGTCGGCGGCATCCCGGCGCCCGTTGCGAACGACCTTGACCTGTGCCAGGTCGAGCACCGTGCCGCTCTCAAGGTCCACGTCCCGCACATCGTCGTTGCTGATGGTGATTGGGAGGTCGATGGGGTAGACGGTCTGGTCTTGGGGGTCCGTCGTGCCGATGTCGAGTTGGTAGCGCAGGGCCCAGTCGCTCGCAAGCTTGCGGTAGGGGTCGATGGGCTGGCCGGCGGGGCCGTTGAGGCAGGAGCCGATCCGCCCGTTGCTTGCCTGGATGTTGCAGGGCACGAGCACCGTGAGCGGCTGGGGCGGAACGCCGAGCGCGCGCAGGCTGCGATTGCGGTAGGCGATGGTCGGGCGCGCGATGACGCGCGCTGGGTCCCAGGAGACATTGAGGTGCTTGGGTGGGGGCGACTGCGCGTCGAGCCGGGCACTGATGTTGCATTGGCGGCCACGGTTCTCGTCGAAGTCCGTGCTGACCATGATGTCGAGGTCGTCGGCCGATGTGCGCGCGTGCTGGGAGCGCACAAAGAACAGGCCTCGCCCGGCCACCGTTTTCATCCTCGACGCTTTACCCACTTGAACGGCCTTCTCCGCGCCCACGAGAGCGGCGGTGAGGTCAAACATGCCAAAGCGGCTCTCCAGCTCGGTCACCAGCGCTGCGGTGCGGGCCTTGCAGTCGGCGACGCTGGCAGCAACGGCTGCGGTGCTGATCTCCCAGTGATGTGTGCCGCCGTAGCGCGAACCCACGCGTACGTCGTGGCGGAGGCCGCCCAGTTCGAGCAGTTGCGAGGCCTTGATCTCGTAGGCGATGCCGGGGCTTGGCGCACCGGCGAGCACCTTCCATTCGACGCCGGGCGTGGCCGCGCGCGCCTCCTGCGTGCTCATGCCGAAGCGCAGGGCGCCGAACTTCCAAGGGTCATCGCCAGCGGGTTGGGCGATGGCGGCCGAGGACAACAACAACGGGAACAAGAAGGGTGTGATTCGCATGGCGCGCATTGTTGCCGTGAAGGCCGGCGCGGCTTTGCGAGTTGTTCACCTCAGTCGGCCAGGTCCGCCAGCCGTCTCACCTTGACCTTGCGGCCCTTGAGCTTGCCCTGGCTCAGGCGCTTCACGGCCTCGCGGGCGATGCTGCGCTCCACCGCCACATAGCTGTGGAAGTCGGTGACGTTGATCTTGCCGATCTGCGTAGCGCTGAAGCCGGCCTCGCCCGTCAGCGCGCCGAGGATGTCGCCGGGCCGGATCTTTTCCTTGCGGCCGCCGAGGATCTGCAGCGTGTCCATGGCGGGCAGCAGTGGGGCACCGGGGGCGTCTTGGAGGCCATCCAGCGGCTGCCATTGGAAGGGCGCGCCTTGCAGCTGCTCGATGCGGCCAACGCGGCCCATCTCGTCGAGGCTGGCGAGGCTCAAGGCCAGGCCCGAGGCGCCGGCCCGGCCGGTCCGGCCGATGCGGTGGACGTGCTGCTCCACGTCGGCACTCACATCGACATTGATGACGCAGGCGAGGTTGGCGATGTCCAGCCCGCGCGCGGCCACGTCGGTGGCGACGAGGACCGAGGCGCTGCGGTTGGCGAACTGGATCAGCACCTGGTCGCGGTCGCGCTGCTCCAGGTCGCCATGCAGGGCCAGCGCGACGAAGCCCTGCGCCGCCAGCACGGCCTCCAGGTCGCGGCATTGCTGCTTGGTGTTGCAAAAGGCGATGGTGGACTCGGGCCGGTAGGCGCGCAGCAATCGCGGCACGGCGTCCAGGCGCTGGGCCTCGGTCACCTCAAAAGCGATCTGCTCGATGCGGGACGCTGCAGCCTCTTTGCTGCCGGCCACCTTCACCGTGGCGGGCTCGCGCATGAAGGTGGCGGCGATGTCCTTCGCGCCCTCGGGGAAGGTGGCCGAGAACAGCAGGGTCTGGCGCTTGGGCGGCGCGCGTTTGGCGATGGCCTTGATGTCGTCGAGGAAGCCCATGTCCAGCATGCGGTCGGCCTCGTCCAGCACCAGCGTGTTGAGCGCAGCGAGGTCGAGCGTGCCGCGCTCCAGGTGGTCGATCAGCCGGCCCGGCGTGCCGACCGCGATGTGGGCGCCAAAGGCCAGGCTCTCGATCTGCGGCTTGATGGGGCTGCCGCCGCACAGGCTCAAGACCTTGATGTTGTCGGCCGCGCGGGCGAGGCGGCGGATCTCCTGCGTGACTTGATCGGCCAGCTCGCGCGTGGGGCAGAGCACCAGGGCTTGCACGCGGGGCAGCGCAGCGTCGAGCCGGTGCAGCAGGGCGAGGGCGAAAGCGGCGGTCTTGCCGCTGCCGGTCTGGGCCTCGCCGATCAGGTCCTGCCCGGCCAGGGCCAGCGGCAGGCTGGCGGCCTGGATGGGGGTCATCTGGGCGTAGCCGAGCTGGTCCAGGGTGGCCAGCAGGGCGGGGCTCAAGGGCAGGCGGGAGAAAGCGGTATCGGGCATCGCCGGATTGTCCCCGCACCGTTGGTGCTCAGGTGGACTGCAGATGAGCAGCCAGCGCGTCGGCACTGTGGAGCGTGCGCACGCCGTCGTAGAGCGTCTGGGCCTCGGCGTAGTGGCGGCGCAGGTAGTGCAGCCATTGTTTGATGCGGCCGGCCTGGTGCTTGGGGGCGACGTGCGTGCGCACGAGGCTGAGGTAGCCCGCCAGCAGCGGCAGCACCTCGCACCAGGGCAGGGTGGGGCCGCCGGCCAGCTGGCGGGCCAGGGCGGGGTTGGCCACCATGCCCCGACCGAGCATCAGGTGCTCGCAGCCGCTGCGCTTGCGCGCCAAGGCAGCGTGTTCGGCCGTCCAGATCTCGCCGTTGGCAATGATGGGCAGGGGCACGGCATCAACCACGGCGGCGATGCGCTCCCAGTAGGCCGGGGGCTTGTAGCCGTCCGCCTTGGTGCGGGCGTGGACGACGATCTCGCTGGCGCCGGCGGCATGGATGGCGCGGGCGCAGTCGAGCGTGCGGCTGTCGTCCATGTAGCCGAGCCGCATCTTGGCCGAGACCATGACCGAGGCCGGCACGGCGCGGCGCACGGCGGCCACGATGGCGTGGATCAGCTCGGGCTCGTCCAGCAGCACGGCGCCACCGCGATGGCGGTTGACGCACTTGGCCGGGCAGCCGAAATTGAGGTCAATCCCCTCGGGCTGGAGCTCGGCAAGCCGCGCCGCGTTCTCGGCCATGCACTGCACGTCTGAGCCGAGCAGCTGCGGGTGCACGGGCACGCCGGCACGGGTGCGCCCGCCGTTGAGCAGCTCGGGCACGATGCGTGTGAAGACACGCTTGGGCATCAGCTGGTCGGTGATGCGGATGAACTCGCTGACGCAGCGGTCCACCCCGCCGACGCTGGTGAGCACCTCGCGCAGCAAACAATCGAGCAGGCCCTCCATGGGCGCCAACAAGATCATGGAGCCCCCCGCCCGCTGGGTACGTCGGTTGGGCCGCAAGTCACCTTCGACCTCTGCTCGTCGAGATGCATCAGGTACAGGCGCAAGTCGAACTCCAACTGCGCGTACTCGGGCTCCATGTGCTGGCAGAGCTGGTAGAAGGCCTTGTTGTGGTCCAACTCCCGCAGGTGGGCCAGCTCGTGGACGACGATCATGCGCAGCAGCGCGGCCGGTGCCTCCTTGAAGAGCGTGGCCACGCGGATCTCGCGGCGCATCTTGAGGCGCGAGCCCTGCACCTGGGTGCGCCGTGTGTGGGTGCCGAGCGCGTGCTGCAGCACGCGCAGCTTGGCGTCGTAGCCCACGTGTTGCAGCGGCTCGGCGTTGCGCAGGTGGCGGGCCTTCAGGTCCTGCACGTACTCGAACAGGGCCTTGTCGCTGCGCACCTCGTGCCGCTCGGGCAGGCGGCGGGCCAGGTGCTCAGCCAGGCGGCCCTGCTCACGCAAGCGCTCGGCCTCCAGGATCAGGGCCGGCGGGTAGCCGGCAAGGTAACGGGCGGCGAGCATGCAGGGCCGCGCGGCGGCGCGGGCTTTACTACTCGGGCAGCTCGATCTTGAGCTCAAGCACTTCGAGGTCGCCCTGGCGCTCCATGCTGACCGAGATGTCCTCGGCATTGATGGACACGTATTTGCGGATGACCTCGACCAGCTCGCGCTGCAGCTGGGGCAGGTAGTCGGGGCTGGCGGTGCTGCGGCCGGCGCGCTCGTGCGCGAGGATGAGTTGCAGTCGCTCCTTGGCGACGCTGGCGGTCTTTTTCTTCTCGCCGAGGAAGAAGTTCAGGAATCCCATCGTCTGGCCTCCTTCACTTGCTGCCGAAGATGCGCTTGAAGAAGCCTTTCTTCTCGGCCTCGATGAAGCGCATCGGCTTGGCTTCGCCCAGGAAGCGGGCCACCACGTCCGCGTAGGCCTCGGCCACGTCGCTGCCCTGCATCTGGATGGCCGGTGTGCCCTGGTTGGAGGCTTGCAAGACGATCTCGCTCTCGGGGATCACGCCGATCAAGGGGGTGCGCAGGATCTCGTGGATGTCTTCCAGCGAGAGCATTTGGCCGCCTTCAACCCGGTTCGGGTTGTAGCGGGTGATGAGCAGATGCTCCTTGATCGGGTCGGCGCCTTCGATGGCGCGCTTGGTCTTGCTGGACAGCATGCCGAGGATGCGGTCGCTGTCGCGCACCGAGGAGACCTCGGGGTTGGTGACGATCAGCGCTTCATCGGCAAAGTGCATGGCCATCAGCGCGCCGGTTTCGATGCCGGCCGGCGAGTCGCAGACGATGTAGTCGAAGCCCTGGTCCTTGAGCTCGTTTAGGATGCGCTCGACGCCTTCTTGCTTCAGCGCATCCTTGTCGCGCGTCTGGCTGGCGGCGAGGATGAAGAGCTTGTCGAGCTGCTTGTCCTTGATGAGGGCTTGCGTCAGCTTGGCTTCTTCGTTGATGACGTTGATGAGGTCATAGACCACGCGGCGCTCGACGCCCATGATCAGGTCGAGGTTGCGCAGGCCGACGTCAAAGTCGATCACACAGGTCTTGAAGCCGCGCAGGGCGAGGCCGGTGGCGAAGCTGGCGCTGGTGGTGGTCTTGCCGACCCCGCCCTTGCCGGACGTGACGACGACGATCTTGGTGGCCATCTTGGGGGTTCCTGTCAGAAGTTCAAAGCTTGGAAGACGAGTTTCTCGTGCTCGTCGAGACGCACCTGGGCGGGCTTGCCCAGCACCTCGGGCGGCAGGGGGTTCTCGGTAGTGCGGTAGACGCCGTTGATGGAGATGAGCTCAGGCTCCATCGAGTGCGCAAAGATGCGGGCCTGCGCGTTGCCGCGTGCACCCGCAATCGCCTTGCCGCGCAGCGGGGCGTAGATGTGGATGCTGCCGTCGGCGATCACCTCGGCGCCATGGCTGACGAGGGCCAGCACCACGAGATCACCGCCCTTGGCATAGACCTGCTGGCCGGAGCGCAGCGGCTTGTCGATGACCAGGGTGGGCACGGGCTGGCCGGGCACTTCGATGCGCACTTCACGCACCACCTCGCGGACCACCTCACGCACGACTTCGCGCCCCGCCGAAGGCAGGTCGGAGCCCGCATCGGCCAGGCCCAGGTGGCGGGCCACAGCCAGCTCGGCCGGCGTGGCGCCACTGATGGCAACGGGCTGCAAGCCGTTGCCGCGCACCAGGGCGACGATGGCCGCCAGGTCCACCTGGCCACTGCCTTCCAGCGGCAGCGGGGCTTGTTCGCCCTCCACCGGCGCTGGCAAGGCTGGCCGCGCGACCTGGCTGAGGTCGATCACCAGGGGTTCGTGGTCGAAGGCCGAACTGTCGGTCCCGACACGCTGGCGCCAGGCCTCGGCCAGCCTTTCGGGGTCGGACTCGAAAAGCGCCAGGGAAAGGCCGCTGATCTGCCGGGATTTGAGTTCAAACGCGACCGGGGTTTTAGTCCCGCGCGAAGGGCTGTCCCTCACTGCCATTCCTCTGCAAAAAAGGCGCGGCAGTGTAGCCCGCGGCCCCAGCCCAACCGGCTGGGGTTGGCCCCTCCCTGGCGCTGGGCCCGACTGTGGGTAACTCGCCCGTTCCGACATGTCCGGGCCGCGTCTGCGCCCTGGATTCGTGCGTTCGCGGGGCCACTTGTCCCCACCGGCGCGGCTTGTCAAGACTTTGTCATGACCGACTGACAAGTTAGGGGTGGCTGCCGGCGGGATGCGCTAAGTGATTGATTCATATAGGCGCCCTGCGGGTGCCAAAAAAATAGGCACGCTAAGCATTTCCGCGTCGTTCAAGGCTTTGCGCGTGGGCACCCGCTGTTCTCCACAAAGTTTTCCACAGCAGCAGTGGACAGATTCTGTCTGCATTACGAATCAATGACTTGTGACGAGTCCTTGAGGTGATGCAGAGATTTCTGCGCTAACTGCCGCCCGGGTTCCTGATCGGTACGTCCCTAAAATCAGCCCTTCAGCGCGCGATGGCCGGCCCGGCCGCGGCGCCTTCCAAAGCCTCCATTCCATGCCCCGCCAGCTCTTTGTCACCACTGCCTTGCCCTATGCCAACGCCCGCTCCCACATCGGGCACGTCATGGAGTACACGCAGGCTGACATCTGGGTGCGCTTCCAGCGCCTGATGGGGCACGAGGTGCACTTTGTTTGCGCCGACGACGCCCACGGCGCGCCGATCATGATCGCGGCCGAGAAGGCCGGCATCTCGCCGCAGGACTTCGTTGCGCAGATCGCCGCCAGCCGCAAGCCCATCCTCGACGGCTTCCTGATCAGCTTCGACCACTGGCACAGCACCGACGCACCCGAGAACCACGCGCTCTCGCAGGCCATCTACCGCGAGCTGAAGGCCGCCGGCCTGATCGACATCCGCCCCATCGAGCAGTTCTTCGACCCGGCCAAGGGCATGTTCCTGCCCGACCGCTTCATCAAGGGCGAGTGCCCGCGCTGCGGGGCCAAGGACCAGTACGGCGACAACTGCGAGAACTGCGGCGCCGTCTACGCGCCCACCGAGGTCAAGAACCCCTACAGCGTGCTCTCCGGCGCCACGCCCGAGCTGCGCGTGAGCGACCACCACTTCTTCCGCTTGAGCGACCCGCGCTGCAAGGACTTCCTCGAGCGCTGGACCCACGGAGTTGACAGGGACGGCCGGGCGCGTCTGCAGCCCGAGGTGCTGAACAAGATCAAGGAGTGGTTCACCGTCGATGAAGAGGGCAAAGGCGGCCTCGGTGACTGGGACATCAGCCGCGACGCGCCTTACTTCGGCATCGAGATCCCCGACGCGCCGGGCAAGTACTTCTACGTCTGGCTGGACGCCCCGGTCGGCTACCTCGCTTCGCTGGCCGCGCACTTTGCCAAGACGGGCAAGGACATGGACGCCTTCCTGGCCGACCCGGCCACCGAGCAGGTCCATTTCATCGGCAAAGACATCACCTACTTCCACACCCTGTTCTGGCCCGCGATGCTGCACTTCAGCGGCCGCAAGACGCCGGACCAGGTCTATGTGCACGGTTTCCTGACCGTCAAGGAAGAGAAGATGAGCAAGAGCCGCGGCACGGGCATCGACCCCGGCCGCTACCTCGAACTCGGGCTGGAGGCCGAGTGGCTGCGCTACTACCTGGCCGCCAAGCTCAACGACCGCGTCGAAGACCTCGACTTCAACCCCGAGGACTTCATCAGCCGCGTCAACAGTGACCTGGTCGGCAAGTACATCAACATCGCCAGCCGTGCGGCGGGCTTTGTGGCCAAGCGTTTCGATGGTGTCTTGGCTGCGGACCTCGGCGCAGAGGGCGAAGCGGTGATTGCACGCCTTCAAGCCGCCGCGACCAGCCTGGCTGGTTTGTACGACGGCCGCGAGTTCGGCAAGGCGGTCCGCGAGGTGATGGCGCTGGCCGATGTGGTCAACGAGTACGTCGATGCCCACAAGCCTTGGGAGCTGGCCAAGCTGGCTGACAAGCAGCTTGAACTGCACCAGGCCTGCAGCACCTGCATCGAGGCCTTCCGCCTGCTCACGCTCTACTTGAAGCCCGTGCTGCCGCAACTGTCCGCCAAGGTTGAAGGCTTCCTGCAGGTGGCGCCCCTCACCTGGGCCGATGCGGCTACGCGCTTAGGCGCCCACCGCATCAGCGCCTTCCAGCACCTGATGCAGCGTGTGACGACCGAGCAGGTCGAGGCCTTGTTCACCCGCCCCGAACCCCTGGCGCCGATTCCCGGCGGCGAACATAACGTGTCAGCCCCCAAGGTCAGCGCACAAGGCGCTGCCCTTCCCCCCGAGGGGGATGGTCTCGCCTTGGGGCGGCCCGGCGGCGAGCCCATTGCCCCCGAAATCACCATCGACGACTTCGTCAAGCCCGACCTGCGCATTGCCAAGATCGTCAAGGCCGAGCGCGTCGAGGGCAGCACCAAGCTGTTGCGCCTGACGCTTGATGCCGGCGAGGGGCGCACGCGCAATGTCTTCTCCGGCATCGCCGGCGCCTACAAGCCCGAGGACCTCGAAGGCAAGCTGACCGTGCTGGTGGCCAACCTGGCGCCGCGCAAGATGAAGTTCGGTGTCAGCGAGGGCATGGTCCTTGCAGCCAGCCATGCCGATGAGAAAGCGAACCCCGGCGTCTTCGTCCTTGAACCCCATCCCGGCGCCCAGCCGGGGATGCGGATTCGTTAAGAGGCTGAGTGGAAATCGTTCATGCCCGCTCGTTCCACCCAAAACACCGCACTCGGCGTTGCAAATACTCGCTGTAGCCCGAGCTACAGCTGCGTTTTGCGCCTGGATTGCGGCGCTTTGGGCGGCCCGCTCGGGCACGCCCGATTCCCTCTCAGCCTCTGAGCCCCTCGGCGCCATGATGCACAGCGCGACCTCGCAGTGCACCGGCCCCAGCCGGAAGCGGCGCTTCAACGCCGAGCAGCACCACTGCGGGCCTCCGCGACTGCACGAGCCATCGTCTCGTGTCGTCAACGTTTGGAGGACCCGTGCCATTACCTTCGCTTCACCCCTTTCGCCCGCGCGCCCTCACGCTGCTTGAGGGGGCCTCGCGTGCCCACTTCCTGACCGACATCGGCGCCGGCCTCACGGTCGGTGTCGTGGCGCTGCCGCTGGCCATGGCCTTTGCCATGGCCTCGGGCCTGCCGCCCGGCGTGGGCCTCGTCACCGCCATCGTGGCGGGCTTTCTGGTCTCGCTGTTCGGCGGCTCCAGCGTCCAGATCGGCGGGCCGGCCGGCGCCTTCATCGTCGTGGTCTACGGCATCGTTGAGCGGCATGGCGTCAGCGGCCTGCTGCTGTCCACGCTGATGGCGGGCCTGCTGCTTTTCCTGATGGGCCTATTGCGCCTCGGTGCCTTGGTGCGCTATGTGCCGGTCACCATCGTCATCGGCTTCACCAATGGCATCGCCGTGCTGATCGCGCTTTCGCAGCTGCGCGATGCCTTCGGGCTGCGCATCGAGGGCAAGCTGCCGGCGGACTTTTTTGCCCAGATCGAGACCCTGTGGCGGCACGCGCCGAGCTGGAACCCCTGGGCGCTGCTGCTCACCGCGCTGTGCTTTGCCGGCCTGTGGCTCTGGCCGCACCTGTCGAGCAAACGCCTGCCGCTGCCGGATGAGCTGCTGCGCGCCAGCGCCGTGCGCAATGTGACGCGCATCCCGGCGCCCATCGTCGCCCTGGTCAGCCTCACGCTGCTGGCCACGCTCTTGGAGCTTCCCGTCGAAACGATCGGCACCCGCTTTGGCAGCATCCCCAGCCACCTGCCCGCACCGCACTGGCCCGCACTCGATTGGGCCGCCGCCAAGCAGCTCGTCACGCCCACGCT
>CALMQC010000361.1 GCA_937871895.1 uncultured Roseateles sp.
CGGGGTGAGTCGGGATGCCGGGGTTACTGCAGGCGCCGCACGCGCTCGACGCTGCCTTCGAAGGTGCCGGGTCGCAGGCCGGCGGCCCGCTGGTACAGCGCCAGCGCGCGCGCCAGGTCACGCGGCGCGCCGGCCACGCCTTTCTCGTGCAGATAGGCCATGCCGGCGATGCCCCAGGCGTCTTCGGCGGCAAAGGCGCTGTCGATCAGGCGTCGGCCCCGGGCCGGGTCCACCGCGACATCAGGTGCGCCGATCACGAGCAGCAGGCCGAGCCGGGCCTGGGCCTCGGCGTTGCCGGCGGCCACGCTGCGCTCGTAGTGACCCAGGGCTGTGACGGCGCTGACGGCGGTGCCGATGCCCATCTCGTGGCAGACGCCGAGTTGCAGCTGGGCGCGTGCGGCGATGGAGGCGTCCGTCGCCGTGGCCGCGAGCCGCAGAAACCTGAGCGCTTCAGCCGGCTGGGGTTTCACCTCGCCAAATCCGCCGAGGTAGATCTCGCCGAGGTTGAGGCGCGCTTCCTCATGCCCGTCGTCCGCCGCGCGGCGGAACCAGCGCACGGTCTCGGGCGGGTCGGGCCGCGCGACGCCACCAAAGCCGCTGACGTAGCGACCGAGCCAGTACTGGCCGTCCGCTTCGCCGCCCTCGGCGCTCTTGCGGTACCAGGCCAGGGCCTGGGCGTGGTCCACCGCCACGCCGCGCCCCAGGCGGTAGGAGTGGCCGAGGTTGGCTTGGGCGACGGCGTCGCCCTTCTCGGCGGCACGGGTTTGCAGGCGCAGGCCAGCGCTCAGGTCCTGCGGGCCACCCTCGCCAATCATCAGCATGCGGCCATAGAGCGACTCGGCCTCGGCTTCGCCCGACTGGGCGGCCTGCTCGGCCAGGCGGCGCGCGCGGGCGGCATCACGCGGGATGGCCGGTGCAAAGCCGCCGCGCAGGGCCTGCGCCATGTAGAAGTTGCTCGGGTACTCGAAGCCGCGTGCCGCAGCGGCCTCCAGCAGGCGCAGACCTCGGGCCGGGTCTGCGGGCACGCCGTCGCCCGACAGGTAGTGGCGACCCAGCATGCCCTGGGCCTTGGCACTGCCGCGCTCCGCAGCCTGCTGCATGTGCATCAGGCCCTGGGCACGGTCGGCAGCGACGCCGACGCCGTCATACAGATAGCCGCCCCAGGTGGCGATGGCGTCGGGCAGGCCGGCCTGCGCGGCGGTGCGCATCCAGCGTGCGGCTTCAGGCAGGTCGCGCGGGGTGCCGTTGCCACCGGCGCTGGCAATGGCCCAGCGGTAGGCGCCCACGGCGCTGCCCGGCGCAGCCCGCTTGAACAGCTCGGCGGCAGCCTTGGCATCGCGCGGACTGCCACCCAGTCCGTCAGCCTTGGCGATGCCCAGGTAGGCCAAGGCATCGGCTTGGCCGGCTTGGGCCGCGGCCTCCAGCAGCCGCAGGCCGCGTGCGGTGTCGCGGCTGGCGCCTTCGCCAAACAGCAGGCGAGCGCCGACGTAGGCCCGCGAGAAGTTGTCGCCCCCTTCTGCGGCACGGTTGAAGAGCGCCCAGGCGCGGGCGGGGTCGCGCGGCACGCCGGTGCCGGTCTCATACCCACCGGCGAGCGCTCGCATCGACTCGGTGTTGCCAGCGTCTGCCTCATCGGTCAGGCGCTGCAGCGCGGTGCGGCTGGCCAGGCGTCGCTGTTCCGCCTGTGCGGCATCGGCCGCCCGGCGCTCTGCATCCTGCTGGGCGTAGTAGCCGTCGATGGCCTGCTGCAGTTTGGCGAAGTTGGCATCGAGCGCCGCCATGCGCTGCTGATGGGCCTGCTCGATCAGCTGCAGGCTCTGCGAGCGCATCTGGTTTTCGACGGCCTGGGTGTTGGCACGGCTTTGCTGGTTGAGGTCGTTCCAACGCTCGCGCTCGCGCAGCGCCCGCGTGGCCGGGTCGGCCCAGACCGGCAGGGTCAGGGTGAGCAGCAGAGTCAGCAGCAGGGTCGGGCGTTGGGAGGCAGACATGTCGGACGGGCGCATGAGGCGTGCGTGCAGACGGTACGCGGGAATTTCCGCCCAAACGGCTCACGCCGAAGCGCTGCGCAGAAATATCGCGCCGGAGCACGCTGGAACGTCGCGCACCCGCATCGAAGAGGCCCTGTGGCAGGCTCTTGCGTGGCAGCATCCGCGCCACCAAAAACCGCTCGCTGGAGGCGACGATGAATCAAGCTCTGAGAGGCAGTCTTGGCGCGGTGCTGTTGGCCGGCATCTTGGGAGGCGCGCTGGCGCAAGAGGCGGCGACTCCGAGCTCGGCGCCTGCCCAGCCGGCGCCGCCAAGCGTGCGCCCTGTGGCCCCAGGCGAGTACGACAAGCTGGCCGCAGACAAAAGCCTGGAGACTTGGTTCATCAGCAAGGTGATGGTCAGCACGCCCGTCCGGCGCGGCGGTTTCTATACCGTTTGCATGCAGACGGTGTTTGTGCCGCGCGGCACGTATTCACTGCCGGCCCAGGTGGAGCGTCAGATCGAAGCTGCGTCGGGCATGGCCAACCAGTCGGGTGACCTGATGCTGCGCGCGGGCAGCACCCTGATTGCCAACCGCCAGCGAAGCTTCAATGCAGATCCGCGGCAGGAGATGAACAGCATTGGCATGGCGCTCGTCAGCCCGCGTTGTGGCGGGCAGGCGGTCGTCTACCAGTAAGCAAACTCAGGCCACCACGCCGCGTTCACGCAGCGCTGCGATCTGCTCGGCACTGAGCCCGATCTCGCGCAGCACGGCGTCCGTGTCCTCACCCAAGCGCGGCGCCGGGATGCGCAGCTGGCCGGGGGTGCCCAGCAGCTTGGGCACGACGCCGGGCACCATCACCTCAAAGCCGTCGCGCGTGCGCTGCTGAAGCAGCATGTCGCGCGCCCGGTAGTGCGGGTCGGCGGCGATGTCGGCCGCGGTGTAGACCTTGCCGGCCGGCACGCTGGCGGCTTCCAGCGCAGACAGCACGTCCTCGACCGCGCGGGGTGCTGTCCAGGCGCCGATGGCGGCGTCGATCTCGGCCACGCGCTGCACGCGGCCGGCATTGGTGGCGAGCTGCGGGTCCTGGCCCAGGTCCTCGCGGCCAATGGCCGTCATCAGGCGCTTGAAGATGCTGTCGCCATTGCCGGCCACCAGCACCACGCCGTCGCTGCAGGGGTAGGCGTTGCTGGGCGCAATGCCGGGCAGGGCCGAGCCTGCCGGCTCTCGCACGGCGCCAAAGGCGCTGTACTCGGGGATCAGGCTCTCCATCACGTTGAACACGGCCTCGTGCAGGGCCACGTCGATGACCTGCCCCGGGCCGCCATTGACCTTGTGGTGGTAGAGCGCCGTCAGCACGCCGATCACGCCATGCAGGGCCGCGAGCGTGTCGCCAATCGAGATGCCGCAGCGCACGGGCACGCGGCCGGGCTCGCCGGTCAGGTGGCGCAGGCCTCCCATGGCTTCGCCGATCATGCCGAAGCCGGGGCGGTCTTTGTAGGGCCCGGTCTGCCCATAGCCCGAGATGCGCAGCATCACGAGGCCTGGGTTGAGCTTTTGCAGATCGTCCCAGCCCATGCCCCAGCCTTCCAGCGTGCCGGGGCGGAAGTTCTCGACCAGCACGTCGGCCTCGGCGATGAGCTGCCGGGCGATGTCCTGGCCCTCGCGGGCGCGCAGGTCGAGCGCGATGGAGCGCTTGTTGCGCGACTGCACCTGCCACCAGACCGAGGTGCCGTCCTTGACCAGCCGCCAGCCACGCAGCGGGTCGCCGCCGCCGGGGGCTTCGATCTTGATCACGTCGGCGCCAAAGTCGCCCAGGGTCTTGCCGACAAAGGGGCCTGCAATCAGCTGGCCCATCTCGACGACGCGCAGGCCGGCCAGGGCGCCGGTGGACAGGGCATTCGCAATCATTCCTCAATCACTCCGTGCTCGTCCGCTGCGGCGGCAGCGGGGCGGGTGATTGTCGGCCGCCCCGGCGCTTAGCCGCCGAGCCGGAACCGGGCGACGGCGCCCACGAGGCCATCCGCCTGCAGCTTGAGGCTGGTGGCGGCGGCGGCCATTTCCTCAACCAGTGCGGAGTTCTGCTGTGTGGTCTTGTCCATCGCGGTGATGGCCTCGCCCACCTGGGCCACGCCCATGGACTGCTCCTTGCTGGCGCTGGAGATCTCGCCCATCAGGTCGGTCACGCGGCGGATGCTGTCCACCACCTCGGCCATGGTGGCGCGGGCCTGGTCCACCACGGCGGTGCCCCGTTCAACACGTTCGACGCTGGCGGCGATCAGGGCCTTGATCTCGCGCGCCGCCTCGGCCGAGCGGCTGGCCAGTGTGCGCACCTCGCCGGCCACCACGGCAAAGCCACGGCCTTGCTCGCCGGCACGGGCCGCTTCCACCGCAGCATTGAGCGCCAGGATGT
Source organism: uncultured Roseateles sp. (assembly GCA_937871895.1). GTDB lineage: Bacteria > Pseudomonadota > Gammaproteobacteria > Burkholderiales > Burkholderiaceae_C > Pelomonas. The sequence goes on from CALMQC010000361.1 coordinate 4,380, forward strand.
TGGTCTGGAAGGCAATGCCATCGATCACGCCAATGATGTCGGCGATCTTGCGGCTGGCGTCCTGGATCTCGCCCATGGTGCTGACCACCTCGCCCACCTGCTCGCCGCCGCGCACGGCCACGGTCGAGGCGGCCTGCGCCAGTTGGTTGGCCTGCTGGGCGGAGTCAGCGTTGTGGCGCACGGTGGAGCCCAGCTCCTCCATGGACGAGGCGGTCTCTTCCAGCGCCGAGGCCTGCTGCTCGGTGCGGGCACTGAGGTCGTTGTTGGCGTGCGCGATCTCGGCGCTGCCATTGGCGACGTTGTCCGCGCTGCCGCGCACCTGGCTCACCACCTGATGCAGGCTCTGCTGCATCTCGCCCAGGCTGGCGAGCAGCTGGCCCAGCTCGTCGCCGCGCGTGCGCGGCTGATCCCCCGAGAGGTCGCCGTCGGCCACGCGTTGTGCCAGGTCCACGGCCTGGTCGATCGGTTGCGTGACGCTGTGCGCAATGCGCAGCGCCAGCAGCGCCCCGACCACGAAGGCCGTGGCCGTCAGGCCAATCAGCATCCAGCGGGTCGAGCGGTTCAGCTGCTCGGCCTGCGCGTATTGCGCATTGCCAGCCTCGACCTGGATTTCGGTGAGCTGGCTCAGCGCATCGGTCAACGGCGTGGCCAGCCTGGCGCTGATCGCCTCTTTGTAGATCTTGCTCGCGGTGTCTGTATCGCCCGCACGCAAGGCCTCGCGCGCAGGGGTCAGGCCCTCGTTGCGGTAGGCATTGAGCGCCGCCTCGAACTTGGGCACCACTTGCTGTTCCTTCTCGGTCAGCCGTGAGCCTTTGTACGCTTTCACAAGTTTGTCGATGCTGTCCGCGTTCTTGCCCATTTCGGCATCGCGTTTGGCGATGTTCGCGGCGCTGGGGTTGAGCAGCATGTCCATCACCAGGATGCGGTTGCGATTGCTCAGCCGAGTGATCTCGCCCAGTTCGCGCAGCGGCACCAGGTTGTCGTTGTAGACACTGGCCAGGCGATCAAAGGTCTGGCCCAGGTTGCGCACGCCCATGCCGGCCACCACCAGCAACAGCAGCAGCACAAACCCGAACGCCCCGATCAAACGGGTACGGACCTTCAAGCTGTAGATCGCTTCCACATCGTCCTCCTGAGGTTTTGGTCGGCAGCGATGCTAGGGGCCCAGCCAGCGGAAATCCAGGGACCCAAGCTGTCTGGCGTCCAATGCGGCCTATGAACGACGACCTCCCTCCGCTGCCCACCTTGGCCCCCGGCCGCTACCGCCACTACAAGGGCGGCGAGTACGAAGTCCTCGCCGTGGCGCGGCACAGCGAAACGCTCGAAGCCCAGGTGGTCTACCGCCCGCTGTACAAGCAGAGTGGTTGGTGGGTGCGGCCCCATGCCATGTTCATCGAGACCGTGACGGTGGACGGCCGCGAGCAGCCGCGCTTCGCGGCCCTGTAGGCCTGCGCCCCGGCATGGGGCTTGCGACAAGCTGTCCATGCCGCTCGACGCCGCCGATGCCCACTCCCTGATGCTCGCCAGCATTGGCGAAGGCATCTTTGGCATCGACCTGGACGGCCGCTGCACCTTTGTGAACCCGGCCGCACTGCAATTGCTCGGGCATCGCACCGAGTCGGTGCTTGGCAGGAACATGCACGACCTCGTGCACCACACGCATCCCGACGGCCGGCATTACCCCGAGTGCGACTGCCCCATCTTCAAGGCCTTTCGGCTGGGCAAGCCCTGCCGCATTGACGACGAGGTGCTCTGGCGGGCTGACGGCACGCCCTTCCAGGCTGAGTACGCCAGCCACCCCATCTTGGAGCAGGGCCGCGTGGTGGGCGCGGTGGTCAGCTTTGTGGACATCGGCGAGCGCAAGCGCGGCGAGACCCTGCTGCGGCGCGCCAATGACGTGCTGGAAGCCCGCGTGGCCGCGCGCACCGGCGAGCTGAACGACGCCCTCACCCGGCTGCGCGACCTGGCCCAGCACCTGGAGGGCGTGCGCGAGGCCGAGCGCACGCGCATCGCCCGCGAGATCCACGATGAACTGGGCTCCTTGCTGGTGGCCCTCAAGCTCGACACCGGCTGGCTGGCGCGGCGCGTGCCGGCCGACGAGGCCTTGAGCAGCAAGCTGCAGAGTATGGGCCGCACCATCGACACGGCGGTGGACAACCTCGGCCGCATCATCACGGACCTGCGCCCTAGCATCCTCGACCACCAGGGCCTGTGGGCCGCGCTGGAGTGGCAAGCGCAGGAGTTCATCGAGACCACCGAGCTCGCGGCCGACCTGCAGGTGCATGTGGCCGCGGGCGTGGCGCCGCCCGAAGGGGGCCTCGCCATCGCGGTGTTCCGCATCTTTCAGGAGATCCTCTCCAACATCGCCCGCCACGCCCGCGCCCGGCAGGTGTGGATCCGCATCGCCGTGGACGAGCCGCCCGCGCCCACGCTGTACCTGGAGGTGCGCGACGACGGCATCGGCGCCCGGCCCGAGCAGCTGAACGCCCCGCGCAGCTATGGCGTGATGGGCATGCACGAGCGCGCCGCGCCCTTCGGTGGCCGCGTGAACATCGAGACCGCGCCGGGGCAGGGCATGCGGGTGCGTTTGGTGATGCCGCTAGAGGTAAGCCAGTGATCAAGGTCTTGATCTGCGACGACCACGTCATCGTCCGCCAGGGCCTGCGGCAGTTGCTGGCCGAGGCCGGTGACATCGAGGTCTGCGCCGAGGCCGCCGATGGCGCCGCCGCCGTGCAGCGCTTGCGCCAGGGCGGCATCGACGTGCTGCTGCTCGACATCGCCTTGCCCGGGCGCGATGGGCTCGACGTGCTGCGCCAGCTGCGCGAGGAGTGGCCGCGCCTGCCGGTCATCATGCTCAGCACCTACCCCGACCGGCAGTACGCCGTGCGCAGCCTCAAGCTCGGCGCGTCGGGCTACCTCAACAAGAGCGCCGACTCCGAGCAGATCACCGCCGCCGTGCGACGCGCGGCGGGCGGCCAGCGCTTCATCACGCCTGCCGTGGCCGAGCTGCTGGCAAACGCCCTCGGCTCAAGCGCCGACGACGACACCAAACCCCTGCACGAGCTGCTCTCGCAGCGCGAGTTCCAGGTCTTCACCCAGTTGGCGGCAGGCCGCAGCGTGGGCGAGATTGCGCAGCAGCTCAGCCTCTCGTCCAACACCGTCAGCACCTATCGCGCCCGCATCCTGGAGAAGACTGGCACGCGCAACGATGTCGAGCTGGCGCTTTACGCCATCCGGCGCGGCGAAGGCGCGGTGCCGGCGACGGGCGGCTGACGAAGCCACCGCAGCACACGGGTCTCAGCCGCTTCAATCTGGCCCCAAGCTTGAGGTGCGCTCGCATTGGCCAGCAGCACGACGACGGCATCCAGCTCGGTGTGGTGGCGCGCGATGCTGAAGTAGCCGGGCAGCAAGCCAGTGTGCCCAAAGCCCTGCACGGACACGTAGCGGGCTTGCGCCGGGGGGCTCAACAGCGTGCCGGCTTGCAGCGCGCGCAGGAAGACGCCGACCTGTTGCGCGGTGCTCACCATCGAGCCGCCAGGCGCCGGGTAGGGCACGCGCTTCAGATCGCCAGGGTAGGCGGGGTGGTAGCTGCTGACGAGCCGGGCCGGGTCGGCCTGCTCCAGATGACCCAGGGTGTCCCGTAGGCCCAGCGGCCTCAGCAGCGTGCGCTCGATGTAGCGCTGGTGGTCATCGCCAAGTGCGCGGTCGAGCAAGGCGCCGAGCAGCAGGTAATTGGTGTTCGAATAGCGCGTGCTGGTGCCCGGCTCGAACAGCGCAGGGCGGCCGCGCACCCAGCGCAGGTGGCCGGCGAGGTCACGTGGCGGGTCGAACCAGGGGAAGCGCTCGTCGTCGGTGAAGTTGAAAAGCCCGCTGCGGTGCTGGAGCAGCATCTCCACGGTGATGCGCTCGGCATTGGCAAGGTCTGCCGCGTGCTCGGGCAGGCCCTCGGCCAGCCTTTGGCTGAACGAGAAGCGGCCACTGGCAGTCAGCTGTGCGGCGGCCGCCGCGATGTAGAGCTTGCTGAGGCTGGCGATCTTGAACAGCGCGGTGGGGTCGGCCGGCGTGCGGGTGGCGCGGTCCTTCCAGCCCGCAGCGTGCAGCTGCGGCGCGCGGCCGGCCGCGTCCACGTAGACGATGAGGCCATCGAGACCCTGGCCCACTGATCGGTCCAGCGCCTCGGGCAAGGTGACGGGCGCTGGCTCCAGGTGAGCGCAGCCCCCTGCCACTGCCCCGCTCGCCGCCGCGCCCAGCCAGGCCAGGGCCGTTCGCCGCGACAGCACCCGTTCAGCCCCGCTGCTTCAAGCGGTAGTAGGCCACCATGCCGCACAGGAAGCTGAACCCGAGCAGGGCAGCCAGCGCCATTTCCACCGGGATCCAGCGGAACTTGGCGACGTCGGCCGCCGCGAAGGCGAGCTGGTTCAGGTGGAAGTGCGGCCAGAACACGGTCTGGAAGTGCATGGCCTGCGGCAGTGGGAAAAAGGTGCCCGACAGGTAGAGCCCCGGCAGGTAGGCCAGGTTGGCAAAGCCCGGCGCCGCCGAGCCGCTGCAGAGCGAACCCAGCATCACCCCAAAGGCGCAGAAGGGCAGGGTGCCGACGATGAACACCGCGCTCATGGCCGCCAGTTGCGTGGCCGTGAGGTGGGCCTGGCCGGTGACGGCCGCGATCACGAGGATGGGCAGGTATGCGATGGCGCCTGACACCACGCCGGCCCCGATCTTGGCCGTGAGCCAGGCTCCGGGCGGCGCGGGCTGGGCGCGCTTGAGCGTGAGCAGGCCTTGCTCGCGTTCCAGCGCGAGGTTGGGGCAGCAGGCAAAGAGCGACGCCATGGTCACGGCCATCAGCGAGAAGCCGGCAAACATGAAGCGGCCGGTGTCATGGTCCTTGGCCACGGCCTCGCCCGCCACCGCAAAGGCGAACAGCACATAGGTGCCCAGCGGCAGCAGGAACATCGGCAACGCAAAGGCGGGCGTGCGCAGCAGGCGCAGCAGCTCCATGCGCAGCTCCAGCAGGTAGGGGGCGACGATGCGCGACAGGGGTGTCGACGTGACGGGGATGGGTTGAGTCAGGGTGTTCATGCGGCCTCGCGAATAGTTGCCCCCAGGGCCGAGCTGCGCTCAGCCCGCCCCCCGAGGGGGTCAAGCGAACTTGGGGCGGCCCGGCGTTCGCTTGTCAATTGATGGAATGCTTCGTTCAAACCGGCTTGCCGGACCTCCAGCTGTGCGAGCTGGGGGTCGGCGGCCAGCAGTTCGCGCACGACGCCCTCGGCGTTGCTCGCGATGATGTTGAGCTGGGGCGCGTGGCGGCCGGGCTCGGTGCTGACCTCGACGACGTCGGGCCAGTGGCGCAGCAGCTCGGGCGCCAGACGCGACTCGCAGCGGATGTGACGGCGCGACACCAGGGCGCGCATCTCATCGACGCTGCCCGAGGCGATCACGCGGCCTTGCGCCAGCACGGCCACGCGGGTGGCCAGGGCCTCGGCCTCTTCGAGGTAGTGCGTGGTGAGGAGGATGGAGACACCATCAGCCAGCAGCGCGCGGATGTGCGCCCACATGGCCTCTCTCGCCTGGATGTCCAGCCCCACGGTGGGCTCGTCAAGGAAGAGCACACGCGGCCGGCCGCAGATGGCCATCGCAAACTGCACTTGCCGCTTCTGGCCGCCCGAGAGCTTGCCGTAGAGCCTGTCGGCCAGAGCCTCGATGCCGCAGCGCGCCAGGGTCTCGCGCACACTCAAAGGCGCGGGGTAGTAGCTGGCGCTCAGGGCCACCAGCTCGTGCACCTTCAGCTCCTTGGGCAGCTCGACGTTCTGCATCATGACCCCAAGGCCGAGCCGGCGTGCGATGTCCTGCGGCGCCCCGCCGAGCAAGCGCACCACGCCGCCATCGGCCTCGTTCAGGCCCAGCCACAGCGAGATGGCGGTGGACTTGCCGGCCCCATTGGGCCCGAGCAGCGCCAGCAGCTCGCCACGCTTCAGGTCCAGGTCCACGCGGCTCAGCGCTTCGAGCGTGCCGTAGCGCTTGGAGACGCCGCGCAGCTGCGCCACCACGGCGTCGTCGGCAGGCGCTTCAGCCGCAGCCGCAGCGGCAGCCACTGCCTTGCGGCGGCGCGGCACGGCCTTGCCGTTGAGCAGCTTGCCGATGGGCGTCGAGCGCACCAGCAAGTGGTAGCTGAGCAGCAGCAGCGCCAGGCTCGTGAGCACGACGAAGGGGTACTTCAGCCCCCAGTGCAGCGGCCAGTGGCCGACCCACACCTGCAGCGCGGCCACCACGGGCAGGTGCACGAGGTAGATCCAGTAGGACGCATCGGCGACGTAGCGGATGGCAGCGTTCTCACGACTCAGGAAGCGCAGCGCCGCGCCGGTGATGGCAAAGCGCCAGGCCCAGGCCGAGGCCACGTAGGCCAGCGCAAAGATCAGCTTCGGCTGCTCGGGCATGCCGAAGAGCGGCTGCGTCTTGTTGATGTAAACGCAGACCCCCGTGGACGCCACCGCCAGCAGCAGGTGCAGCACCCAGCGTGCCTGCAGGGCGGCCAGCGCGCCGGGCGCCCGGTGCAGCAGCCAGCCAAAGGCGAAGGCCATGCCATAGCCCACCGTGGCGGGCAGCTGCGGGATCAGCGATTGGTCCGGCGTCGGGATGCCGCCAGCTGGGAACCACATCGGCGTCGAGAGCAGCACGGCGGCCAGCGGCCAGCCCAGCGCCAAGGCACCGGCAGGCCAACGGATGGCGCCGGTCACGACACGGTCCACCCAGCCGCGCAACGTGCCATTGCGATCCAACTGGGCCACCGCGCCACGCACCAGCAGCATGCCCGCATACAGCCACAGCAACTGGTAGAGGAACCACAGGTGCGTGAGCGGGAAGGCGCCGGCCTGCTGCGGCATGGCGGGCGGCGCGGGCGGCGTGCCGTTGAAGACCTTCTGCATCCCGAGG
>CALMQC010000362.1 GCA_937871895.1 uncultured Roseateles sp.
CAGGGGCCTTCTATCTCAGGGGCTTTGCGAGGGTCCTAGTCGTTCTTGCCGGAGCAATATTGGGTGGGCCGGGCATCCTGTTGATGGCGCCGATTTGGTGGCTTGGCTTTTGGGCGTACAGGCTGCACACCTCAAAAAGTTTTTTACCTGCCCCTTGGCTTGCCGGATGCCTGTTTGTCTTTGGCCTGGCGGTGCTTGCATTCAGTCCAAAGTATCGCGATTGGTGGGTTGTTGACATTGCATATGTTCGGCCTAGTGTGTTGGCTGAGTATATCGATGGAGTAGCATTTTTTGTACATTTGCTGGGCGTCCCGATGGTGGTGGCCAAGATTTCCCGTTTTCTCATTATTTTTGAGAGACAGATTTCTTTTGCATCGGGGTTGACGTTTTCTATTTACCTCTTTCACATGCCTATTGTGCGGCTGGCTGCAGGTGTATCTCCATTTGTTTCTAGCCCTGGGTCGTGGAGAAACATACTCTTTGTTTATGGTGCTACGGTGCTATTTGTTCTTTTGCTTGGGGTGCCAGCAGAGAGATCCAAATACTGGTGGCGCGAGCGAATTTTGGCGGCCATGCGCTCGCTGAGGGGCTCCAAATTGATTGACTAGTGATGGTGAAAAGGGCGTTCGCTGCGTCGTGCCAAAAAGTTCAGCAGCGGAACAAGCTCGGTATTGATCCCCTTCAAGGCCGGCGTCAGCCGCCGCACTTAAGCTTCCTGCATGACTACCGCAGTTGCCCCCTCCGCCGCCACGGCCGCCCAAGTGGCGGTCTCCTGGACGCCTGAACTTGAACTCCACGAGCCGCACATCGATGCCACGCACCGTGAGTTCGTGGACTTGCTCAACGGCCTGCACGAGCTCGTCAACGCCGAGGTCGCGACCCAAGGGCAGTTGCTGGAGGCACTCGACGGCCTGATCACCCACACCGAGGCCCACTTCGGGATGGAAGAGCGCTGGATGGCGGCCGTGGGCTTTGCGCCTGAGAACTGCCACAGCCGCCAGCACACCCTCGTGCTCGACGTGCTGCGCGAGGTGCGCAAGCACGTCGAGGCGGGCAAGGACCTGGACCCCGTGCGGCGCCTGCCCACCGAGCTGGGCCAGTGGTTCGGCTTCCACGCCGAGGCCATGGATGCGGCCCTGGTCTACACCATGCAGCAGGCGGGCTACGACCCCGCCACCGGGCAATGTGCCCGCCCGCCCCTGGGCGAGGCCCAGAGCGGTTGCGGCAGCAGCGGCTGCAGTTGACGCTTCAACAGCGGGATGAGCCCGGCGGGCTGACCTTCGTCAGCCCGCGCCAAGGCTGGTCAGAATGAGCGTCTTGTCGCCTGCGCCCCATGACGGCGCGGGCCTTGTCGATCCTGACCTTGGAGCGTCTGATGTCCCTGCCTTTGATCCTCCCGCCAATCCCACGGCTTGTCCCCCGGCTTTCTCGCCGATTCCTGACCCTGGCCTGCCTGCTGGCTGCAGGCAGTTGCCACGCCGGTGCCACGCTGCCGGGCCCGGCCTACCCGGAGTTCCGCAGCGCGGAGCAGATTGAAACCTCCTGCGAGCAAGGCCTGGCCGGTGCCCGTGAACGCGTCAAGGCGCTGGAGGACAGCCGGGTTGATGCCAGCTGGCTGGCGCGTCTGGACGACCTGAGCGCCTATTTCGAGGACGCGCAAGGCCCGGTGGACTTTGCCCAGTACGTGCTCCCCGACAAGGCCTTGCGCGATGCGGCCCAGGCGTGTGCGCTGAAGTGGGCCGAGTTCACGGCGGGCATTGCCCAGAGCGAGAAGCTCTACCGCTCGCTGCGCAAGGCGCAGCCCAAGGATGCCATCGACAAGGAGCTGGTGAGGTTGTCGCTCGCCCAGTTCGAGGACGCGGGCGTGACCCTGCCGGCCGCCAAGCGTGACAGGGCACGCCAGATCCGCGAGAGGCTGGTGGCGCTGGAGCAGGCCTTCCAGAAGAACATCCGCGACGCCGGCACCCGGCTGCCCTTCACCGAGGCCGAGCTGCGCGGCGTGCCGCCCGGCGTGTGGGCCAAGGCCGCGCGGGACGAGCAGGGCCGCGTGCTGCTGGGCCTGGACATGCCCACCTACATGCCCCTGGTGCAACTGGCCGAGGACGCCAGCGTGCGCGAGCGCATGTGGCGTGCCCGCTGGGACCAGGGCGGTGATGCCAACCTCAAGCTGCTGGGCGAGGTGGCCGCACTGCGGGCCGAGTACGCGGGGCTGTTCGGCTTCAAGACCTATGTGGACTTCAACCTGCGCCGCCGCATGGCGCATGACGGCAAGACGGCCAGCGCCTTCCTGGCCAGCGTGGGCACGGCAGTGCAGACGCGCGAGCGGGCCGAGATCGACGAGCTGCGCGCCGCCAAGGCCCAGCATCTGGGCACGCCGCTGGAGGCCACGAAGCTGAACCGCTGGGACACGGAGTTCTACAGCGAGCGGCTGCGCCAGTCCAAGTACAAGGTCGAGCAGGAGGCCTTCCGCCCCTACTTCCCGTCCGAGCACGCGCTGCCCTTCGTGATGCGCATCGTCGAGAAGATGATGGCCGTGAGCTTCACCAAGGTGGAGGTGCCGCTCTGGCATGCCGATGCGCAGGCCTTCGTGGTCTCGGACAAGGCGACGGGCCAGCCCCTGGCCCAGCTCTATGTGGACCTGTTCCCGCGCGACGGCAAGTACAACCATGCGGCCGTCTGGCCGCTGCGTGGCAGCGCCACGCGCCTGCAGCGCACGCCCACGGCCGCCCTGGTGGCCAACCTTGACCGCAAGGGCATGACCTTGCAGGAGATGGAGACCCTGCTGCACGAGTTTGGCCACGCGGTGCACGTGACGCTGTCGCGCACCCGCCATGTGGGCCAGGCAGGCACCAGCGTGATGCTGGACTTTGTCGAGGCGCCTTCGCAGATGCTGGAGGACTGGGTGTTCGACGCCCAGGTGCTCAAGCTCATGCAGGAGGTCTGCACCAGCTGCGCGCCGGTGCCGGCCGATCTGCTGGCCAAGGCCCAGGCCGCGCGCCGCTTTGGCAAGGGCTTGTTCTTCGGGCGCCAGCAGCTGTACGCCAGCTTCGACCTGGCCCTGCACTCCGACCCCAAGCCCGACCCCATGGCCCTGTGGGCCAAGATGGAGGGGGCCACGCCGCTGGGGCATGTGGCCGGGGTGCGCTTCCCGGCCGGCTTTGCCCACGTGGCCAGCAGCTATGGCGCGGGCTACTACGCCTACCTGTGGAGCCTGGTGCAGGCCATGGACATGCGCACCGCCTTCGCGGCCGACAAGCTCAGCCCCGAGGTGGGTGCGCGCTACCGCGAACGGGTGCTGGCGCAAGGCTCGCAAAAGCCGGCCCCGCAGCTGGTGCAGGACTTCCTCGGCCGGCCCTCAAACAGCCAGGCCTTCTTCGAAGACCTCAAACGCTAGCCGGTACGGTGTTGGCGCCGGCGCTGGCGCCCGCAAACACCACCCGGTTGCGGCCCTCGCCCTTGGCGCGGTAGAGGGCCGCGTCGGCGGCGGCGAACAGCGTGGACAGGGTCTGGCCGGGCTGGATCTCAGCCACCCCGAAGCTGGCCGTGGCACGCAGCTCGCCTTCGAAGACCGACTCTTCGATCAACTTGCGGATCTTCTCGGCCAGGGCCACGGCCTGCGGCGCCTTGCAGCCGTGGCAGACCACCACGAACTCCTCACCCCCCCAGCGGGCCAGGAAGTCCTGCGGCTCGCGGATGTGCTGGCGCACGACGTCCGAGAGGCCGCGCAGCACGGCATCGCCGGCCAGGTGGCCGTGGGTGTCGTTCAGGCGCTTGAAGTGGTCGATGTCGATGATCACCAGGCTGACGGGCTCCTGGTGCTGCTCCCATTCCTCGAAGGCCCTTTGCAGTGAGGCCTCCAGGCCATGGCGGTTGGCCAGGCCGGTGAGGGGGTCGGTCTTGCGTTGCTGGTCCAGCGCCTGGGAGTGGCGGTCCAGGATCGCGTTCATGGCTTCGAGTTCCTGCTCGCGCTGCTTGCGGCGGCTCACCTCCTGGCGCATCTGCCAGAACCAGCGCGCCATCAGCAAGCCGCCCACCACCAGCCACAGGCCCAGGATGGCCTGGTAGTAGGTCTCCTTGGAGATGCGCTGGCCAATGATCTCGATCTTGTCGATGTAAAAGTCGTGCGTGCCCAGCGGGTCCACCGTGCCGCTGTTGATGCCGATCTGCACCACGTTGTCGAACTCTGTCTGGCTGTTGGCCGGCGGCACGTGGCGCCGCTTGATCCACCACGGCGGCACCGACAGCGCGTTGAGCGGGATGTCCACCATGTGGTTGCGCAGCTGATCCACCCCGAACTCGATCTCGTTGAACTTCAGGCTCTCGCGCTCGCCCAGCTTGGAGTAGCCGGCGATGGCATTGAGCACCAGCACGCGGATGGTCTTGGACGGGCCGGTGTAGCGCAGCCCGAGGCGCAGCGTGTGGTAGCTGCGCAGGTCCAGGCCCTTGAGCGGCACGGGCGTCAGCTTCACCTCGAAGCCACAGAACGGGTAGGCAAAGGTGGGCCGAAGCACGCACTGCGCGTGGCGCTGCTCGGCGCTGATCAGCCGGGCTTCCGAGTTGCCGCCCTCGGACTCATCCCCAAAAAGGACGAGTTGATCCTGTGGCACCGGAGGCACCACCAGCACGTGGTCCAGGATCTGATCGCTCAGTGCTATCGCTAGGGCGCTGAGGACGAACAGCGCAGCCAGTAGCGCGGCAAGGAGTCCGCGAGTGGGCATGGGAGACGAAGTGGCTTGGGGCTCCCACTATGCCGCCAACTACAGGCCACGCCAACCAAAAGGGCGGGTGCAAAGTGGGCGCGACCGTGAGGGAATTCCAGCCGCCGGACGCTGTGCCCGCACCAGCGGACGCCCTGGCGCCTGCACGGCGCGCTAACTCGGTCAGAGCTTGTACTCGACCCGCAGCTGCCAGGCCGTGTAGCTGGGGCCACCGCTGCGCGAGCTGATGAGCTGGTCGCCCGTCGTGATGACGCTGCCCGACAGGTAGTCCAGCGGCGCCAGGTTATTGGCCGACAGGCGCACCGACAGCGCGCTGTCCACGTTCCACAGCGCAAAGGCGTCGAACACGCGCTTGCGGTCGGTTTCCACCTCGGTCAGCAGGCTTTGCTGGATGACGGACGAGGGCGTGAAGTTGACGCTGGCGCCCAGGGTGAGGGGGATGGAGCGCAGCCGGTAGTCGGCCCCGAGGTTGAGCGTGCCCTTGGGCTGGGCGTCGATCTGGTTGTGCGGGCCCGGAATGCCGTCCACCTTGGAGGTGAACAGGCTCAGGTTGCTGCGCAGGCTGACGGGCAGTGCGCCCTCCCACCACTCGTCGGCGCGGAACTTGGCCTCCAGCTCGATGCCGCTGGTGGTGGCCTTGCCGATGTTGCGCGGCCGGGCCACCCAGCGCGGCGTGGGCGACCAACTGACCGTCTCCAGCAGGGTCTGGGTGCGCATCAGGTCGCTGATGCGGCGGGTGAAGAGATTGATGCTGAGCAGGCCGCCCTTGGCGAGGTATTTCTCGTAGCCGATCTCCAGGCCGGTGGCCAGCTCGGGCTTGAGGTCGGGGTTGCCGGCGCGGTCGGGCGTGTTGGCCTGGTGCGGCACCTGGGTGTTGATGCTGGGGCGGCCGATCAGGTCCTGCAACTGCGGGCTGCGGTAGCTGCGGGTGATGCTGGCGCGGATCATCTCGCGGCCGCGCTCATCGAGCTTGTAGCGGCCGTGCACCAGCGGCGTGAAGACGCCGGAGCGGTTGCTGGCCTGGTAGCTGGCGCCGGTGCTGCGGGTGCGGATGCCTTCCCAGCGGGCGCCGAAGTAGAAGTCCCACTGCTTGTCGAGCGTCCACTCGTCCTGCGCATAGACGGCGATGCGCGAGGTGGAGGCGTCGAGGCTGTCGCCAAACTCGGCGAGGTCGGTGCGCGGCAGGCCGTTGACGAGGCTCTCGCGGTCCTGGCTGCGGGTCTGGCCTTCGCCTTCCAGGCCGCCCACAATGCTGTGGCCCTCGCCCACGCTGCGCGAGTATTTGCCCGCCAGGTTCCAGGAGCGGTCGCGGCTGTCGGTGCGGTCTTCCTGCAACCGGGTGGCCAGGCCGGCCAGGCGCCCCAGGCTGGCCGATTGATCCAGATTGCCCACCAGCGGCACGATGCCCGCTTCGCGGAACGCCGCCACCTTATCCTGTTGCGAGGTCAAGGCCAGCACCCTGCAACGTGGCAGCAATTGCCCGGCGGCTCGCATACCCACATCCCCACAGCCCACGATCAACACACGCGTTTGACGAAACCGGGCATGGCGTGCAGGTTGGGGATTGAACATGGCGGGCGGCTTCAAAGTCTGAGCGAAAATCGACCCTGTGATTCTGAGGCCATCTTGTCGAGGTTGAGTTCATGAGTTTTTCCATCACCATCGCCCCCAGCAACCGCAACTTCACCATGCAGCGGGACGAAACGGTGTTCAGCGCGGCCATCAGCGCCGGCATCGGCCTGACCTATGGCTGCAAGGATGGCGCCTGCGGCTCCTGCAAGTGCAAAGTGCTGGAAG
>CALMQC010000363.1 GCA_937871895.1 uncultured Roseateles sp.
CGATCGTGCAGATCGAATATCCGAAGAACTTGGGAAGCTGGGTGCACTTCAAGATCAGCGTGTCCGCAGCCGGCGTGCTCAGCCCGCCGGCGATCTGGACAGACTATCTGCCGGTGCTTGCTGGAGACCTGAAGTCAAAAGTCCCGCCACCAGCATTTGTGAACAGCAAGTACGGCCAGTCGAATTCCTGCCTCGACACCCAGTAAGGGTCATGCCCTTTGGCACGATTTCCTTGGTCGGCATGCCCGGCGGTGGCAAGTCCACCGTCGGCAAGCATCTGGCCCGGCATCTGGCGATCCCGTTTGTTGATTCGGACGCGCGGATAGAAGCCCGACTGGGCGAGTCGATCCGCACCTTCTTTGACCGTGAAGGCGAGGACGCCTTTCGGCAGATCGAGGCGGACGTGATTGGCGAGCTGCTCGCCACAGACGGCGAGCAAGTGCTGGCCACAGGCGGCGGTGCGGTGCTGCGGGAAGTCAATCGGCAGCAGCTGCATGACCGTTCGACGGTCCTGTACCTCCGATCGACGCCTGAGGACATCTACCGCCGGCTGCGCAATGACACGACGCGCCCGCTCTTGCAGGTGGCAGACCCGCTGGCCAAGTTGCGTGAGCTGTATCAGCAACGCGACCCGCTCTACCGCAAGACCGCACACTATGTGCTTGAGAGCGCGAGGCCCAGCGTGCATGGCTTGGTCAACATGGCGCTGATGCAGCTGGAGCTGGCTGGCTTGATTGACCCGGGCCGGGTGGCTGCGACGGTGGGTGCCGAGCCGCTCTGAGCACGCCCGCGGCGGGCGCACATCGCCCGGCCTCCTACACTTCGCGGCATGACTGTTCACAACGTTCCCATCGCGCTGCCGGACGGGCGCGCTTACGACATCCGCATCGGGGCTCAGCTGCTGCTGGACCCGACCAGTTGGACCTCGCTGCCGCGCTCTGCCCTGGCACTCGTCGTCACCAACGACCGTGTCGCGCCGCTCTACCTGGAGCGTGTGCGTGCCGCATTGCGAGTGCATCACGCTCAGGTCGAAGTGGTCGTGCTTCCCGACGGTGAGGAGCACAAGAGCTGGACATCGCTTCAGACGGTGATCGACGCTCTTCTGGAACGTCAGGCTGACCGCAAGACCGTGCTCTACGCCCTTGGCGGCGGCGTGATCGGTGACCTGACCGGCTTCGCCGCATCCATCTACATGCGCGGCGTGCCCTTTGTGCAGGTACCCACCACACTGCTGGCTCAGGTCGATTCGTCGGTGGGGGGCAAGACGGCCATCAACCACCCGCTGGGCAAGAACATGATTGGCACGTTCTACCAGCCTGCTCGGGTCATCGCAGACCTGGATTCGCTAGACACCTTGCCTGACCGCGAACTGCGCGCTGGCCTGGCCGAGGTCATCAAGTACGGCCCCATTGCCGACGCCGAATTCCTGACCTGGATCGAAGCCAATCTGGACGCATTGCTGGCGCGTGACAAGGCCGCACTGGCGCATGCGGTGCGCCGCAGCTGCGAGATCAAAGCTTGGGTGGTACAGCAGGACGAACGCGAGTCGGGGCTGCGCGCCATCCTCAACTTTGGGCACACCTTCGGCCATGCCATCGAAACGGGCCTGGGCTATGGGGCGTGGCTGCATGGGGAGGCAGTCGGCTGCGGCATGTTGCTCGCGTCGGACCTCAGCGTCCGCACGGGGCGCATGCCCGCAGACTTCGTTGGCCGCATGCGCGGCTTGCTGGAGCGCACGGGCCTGCCCGTGGTGGCGCCTGCGCTCGGTGTGGAGCGCTATATGAGCCTCATGCGGGGCGACAAGAAGTCCGAGGCTGGCGAGATTCGCTTCGTATTGATCGAAGCGCTGGGCCGGGCGGGCACCCATGCCGCACCAGACGACTTGGTCGCCCAAGTCCTGGAAACCCACGGCGGCGCGTGACTGGCACCGTGTCCCTCGCCCCTTATGCCTGTCAGCCGGCGCTCAGCCGCGGCCGGCGAATGCCGGAGGCGCCGGCGCCAACGCGCACAGAGTTCCAGCGGGACCGCGATCGCATCATCCACAGCACGGCATTCAGGCGCCTGGTCTACAAGACGCAGGTCTTCCTCAACCACGAGGGGGATCTCTTTCGGACGCGCCTGACGCACTCGCTGGAGGTCGCTCAATTGGGGCGCAGCATCGCGCGGAGTCTGCAACTGGAGGAGGACTTGGTCGAGACGGTTGCCCTGGCGCATGACCTGGGGCACACGGCTTTTGGCCACGTGGGCCAGGACGTGCTCAACGAGTGCATGCGCGACCATGGCGGTTTTGAGCACAACCTGCAGTCACTGCGCGTGGTGGATCAGTTGGAGCAACGCTATCCACAGTTTGATGGACTCAATCTTTGCTTCGAGTCGCGCGAGGGCATCCTCAAGCACTGCTCGCGCAGCAACGCTGAACGGCTCGAGCGGGCAGAACCGGGCGGCGTGGCCCGACGCTTTCTGGTGGGCGGTCAGCCGAGCCTTGAGGCACAGTTGTGCAACCTCGCAGACGAGGTGGCCTACAACGCCCATGATGTTGACGATGGCGTGCGTTCGGGCTT
>CALMQC010000364.1 GCA_937871895.1 uncultured Roseateles sp.
CAGGACCGAGCGCAGCAGCGGCGATGCCGTGCGCCCCGAGACGTACTGCAGCGCCGCCATGGCACGCAAGCGCGCCTGCAGCGGTGCCTGGGTGTTACCCAGGAACGAGCGCAGGCCGACGTGGCGAAAACTCCCCTGGCGGCGCTGGTGCTGGTCGAACTCCGGCATCTGCAGGGACTCGAAATCCTGCTGCGTTTGGCCCTGGCGGTACAGGCGCAGCACGACGAACGCGGCCACGACACCCAGGAAACCGGCCACGGGCACCGCGTAGCTGCAGGCCACCATCAGCAGCAGGGCGGCCCAGCGCGGGTTGGCCAGGCGCTTGGGCAGCAGCGGCAGCAGCGTCAGCGACAGGGCCACGCTGGCCGCCGCGTGCAGCAGCAGATAGCTGAGCAGTGCGCCGTCGGAGCGCTCCTGCAGCAGGATCAGCGTGCTCCAGGCGCTGAGCTCCAGCCCCAGCGCCGACAGGCCGAGCTTGAGGTTAAGCATGGGCGATGCCGTGGATGTGGCGCACCGTTTCGATGGGTGCGTTGCTGTCGAGCGCGACCACGTGGGCGAAGACGCCGGCCTCGGCCAGCGACTGGTCGTTCTTCTGGTGCATCCAGCTCTCCAGCCGTGCGATGTAGCCCTCGGCCGTGGCGGCGTCGCCCAGGGGCATCAGCACCGCCAGCACCTCGCGCTGCGGTGCTTCGATGCGCCAGATCTCGTCCAGCTCGCGCTTGAGGCGCTGGATCTGCTGCGGGATGCCCTGCGAGACGGCGCGCGCGTGGAACTCCAGCGCCACGAGGATGCTGGGCACGCCGGTGCTGGCGTGGATGTGTGCCAGGCGCTGTACCTCGAAGGCGAACAGCGCCGGGCAGCCGGGAAATTCCTGCACGATGGGCCGGGCCAGCGTTTGCACCGACAGTCCGTCGGTGTAGTAGCCCAGCAGCAGGTGGATGGTCTGCAGGTTTTCTGCCTGCAGCGCGAAAAAAGGCAGCTCCTCGACCACCAGCAGGCCGTACAGCTCGCCCGCCAGGTCCAGCAGCGGCGCCACGACGAGGTAGCGCGATTCGCGCTGGGCGGCCAGAGTTTGGCTGATGTGGCACAGCTTGCGCGTTTGCAGCGCTTGCAGCACCAGCGGGTCGTCCGCCTGCAGGGCGGTGGCTGTGCCGATGCTGGCCAGTGCCTGCGGCACGGGCTGGTCGTTGGCGACCGGGTACACCGCGGCGGATTCGAGTTGGCAGTACTGCGCCAGCAGGCGTAGCAGGGTGGCCGGGCCTTCTTCCTCGGCGCGGTCGCTGCGGCCGACCTCGCGCAAGGTGGAGAGCGCGTCGCGCATCGACATGGGGCGGCCGATGAGCTCCTGCTCCAGCCGGTCGTGCGACAGGCGCAGCAGGTAGTGCTGGCGCACCAGGTGTTCCAGGCGCTGGTCCAGGTACAGCTGCAGGGTTTCCGCACGCCGCGTGCGTGCATGCCACAGGCTGGAGAACTCGCCGACCAGCAGCACCAGGATCAGGCCACCCAGGAAGTACATCTGGGGGAAGGCGTCGAAGTGGCCCAGGTTGAGCGCCAGCCATCCTGCCAGCAGCACGCAGGCACCACCCAGTCCGGCCATGGGGCCGTAGCGCAGCGCCAGCACCACGGGTGCCAGCCACGGCCAGGGAAAGGCGCCCTGTGCCTGCAGCGGGTCCTCGGGCGCCCAGAGCAGGCCCAGCGCCAGCGCGATCAGCGGCAGCGCCAGGGTCTCGCCCGCCATGACGGTGGGACGGGTGCTGGCGGTGGCGAGCTTGCCCAGCAGGTGCACGGGCAGGTGCAGCGCCTTGCCATTGCCTGCCAGCGGGCCATCGGCCTGGTGCGCTATCTGGCGCCGCGTGGTGCTGGGGGCGGGGGAAGCGGTAGGGTCAGCGGCCATGGTACGGCCGATCAACGGGCACCCGAGAGGCCCGATTGCAGCAGCTTGCGGATCAGCTTCTGCGCGACGGCGGACAGCGCCTCGCGGCTCCAGCCGCTTTGGCCGCCAGAGCCGCTCCACAGGATGTCGCCCGTGGCCACGTCAAGAATCTGCAGCGTGACGCCAGCGGCGGGCTCGCCGTCCACGCCGACCTTGTAGCGCCACTCCTCCACGGTGCCCGCCAGTGCGTAGCGGATCTTTTGCTCGCGTGCCCAGTTCAGGGCATCGTTCATGCGGGCGCTGTCACCGGCGTTGAACAGGGCTTCCTGCTGCGTGGTGCTGGGCGCGCGCCGCACCGCGCCCACGTCCTGGGCGTGCAGCAGGGCCTGGGCGATGGCCTCGGCGCGGTTGCCGGCCAGCGGCGTTTCGGTGTGGTTGGCGAAGGGCAGCACGACCCAGCTGGACTGCCGTTCCAGCGCTGGCGGTGTGCCCCGGTCAATGGTGGAGCAGGCCGCCAGCAGCAGGAACGCGCCAGCAGTGGCCAGCATGCGCAGGCGGCGGGTGAGCGATGGGCGAGGGAGCATGTGGTTTCTCATTGGGAAGCACTGGAAAGAGGCGGTGTGGGCGTGTGCAGCATGGGATGACTCTTGTTTTGATAGCTGCTAGCGCTTTTCTGGTAAGGGTTAGAGGCCATTTTCATTCAAACTCAAAAATGGAGCCGGTACGACAGTTGCAGGGAGCGCGTCAGGCCCAGCGATTGCACGCCGGACTTGGTCAGGCTCCAGTCCAGGTTCAGGTGGTCCGGGCCGAACACGCTGCCCGACACCCCCAGCCGCAGCCCGTAGCCAGGGCCCAGGCTGCTGTGCCAGGTGCGACTCACGCTGGCGTAGGGGCGCATGGCGCGCGTGTATTCCTGCGCGTAGCGCATGTTGCTGGACAGTTCGACGCCGTAGAAGCGAAAGCTCTCGGGCAGGAAGAGGTCCGGCCCCATGGCCGTGCCGGGCGGCAGCAGGTTTTGAAACTGTTGGCCCTGCGGGCCGAGGAAGTTGCCGGGGTCGCGGCGCTCGAACGCATGGCGGGACCAAAACGCGCCGAATGCCAGCCCAGGCGCGTCCTGCCGGTAGGTGTGGCTGTACTGGAGCGAACTGTGGCGCCCGGTGCCCACCACAGCGCCGGTCTGCAGCATGTAGCGCTCGGCCCAGTGTGTGAGCGTGAACTGGTCCTGGCGTGTGGCCTGGTAGCGCAGGTTTGCCGCGGCGCGGTCCTTCATGCCGCCGATGCGCAGCGCCAGGCTTTCCTCGCTGGGCTGCTGGGTGCCGACTTCGCCGCCCAGGGTCAGCCGGTTGTCCAGGCGCTGCTCATGGGCCAGCAGCCGCGGGTAGGTGGTGGCGTAGCCGTGCCGTGCGGCGGCGCGCAGTTGGGTTTCGCCGTCGGTGTGGCGCCAGCGCACCAGCACCTGCGCCACTTCCTCGTCGGGCACGTTGCGCAGCAGGTTCGGCGCCGTGTGCAGGCGGCGGATGCTGGTGAGCTCCATGTCGAGTGACAGCCGGGGGCTGACCGCCAGGTGCAGCAGCGCGGCGTTGCGCACCTCGTCCATGCCGCCGAGCTGGCTGTACTGCGTGCTGGCGCCTGCCTGGTCGCTGAAGGCCAGCAGGTTCTCGGTCAGCTGCAGGTGCAGCGGGGCATCGTCGTGCTGGTCGTGCTGCGTCTCGAAGGCCGCGCTCTGGGCTAGGCGCACGTCGTGCACGGCGGCGGCGGCGTTCACGCGGTCGTAGCGCGGCAGGCGCTCGTCGAATTCCTGCAGCAGCTGGCCCGTGGCGGCCTTGTCGTCCTCGGCCAGGGCCACGGTGATGTCGGCCCACAGCGGGCGGTTGGCGCGCAGGCCGTGGGCGCGCGCGTACTGGTGCCACAGGTAGCCGCGCTCGGCGGTGTATTCGCCCGCGTCTTGCAGCCAGCCGATGGCGGTCGCCGCCGCCGCATTCGACAGGCTGTCTTCCGCATCCTGGTCCAGGCGCAGCAGCTCGCGCAGGATGGCCAGCGCTGGATCGCCGGGCCGCTGCGTCATCAGCAGGCGTGCGCGTGCGATGCGCCGCGTGGTGTCCAGCCCCTCCTCGGTCAGCCAGCGCTGGCGTGCCTCGGCGGCGGAGGCCGCATGCATCTGCTGGCGCTGCTGCGCCAAAAGGTGGCGGCGCAGGCGCCAGGCCTGGTCGGCCTGCTGGTTTTGGTCCAGCGCGTCGGCATAGTTCATGAGCCACAGAAAGTCGCTCTGGCGCGCGTGCAGCTGCGGCGTCAGGTAGCGGTCCAGCGCCGTCTGCGGCAGGGAGAGGGCCTGGTAGGCAGAGGCCAGGGAGTCGTGCAGCTCCGGGTCCGCGCTCCAGCGCACCTCGTGGGTGGCGAGCAACTGGCGCAGCGCTGCAGCGTCGTTGCTGTCAATGAACAGCCAGAGCAGGGCGCTGCGCATGTCGGTGGAGCTGGGGGCGGCGCGCAGGCCGTTCTCGAAGTAGGCGCGCGCGCGGCCGGTGGCGCCGGTGTTCTGGTAGTAGGTGCCCGCCAGGCGCAGGTACTCGGGCGTGGCGAGCAGCGCGGCGGCGGCCTGCCGCTGTGCGGCCGTGGGGGCGTCCACGTCGTGTACCAGGCGGGCGGTGTCGGCCCAGCGGCTGCGGCTGACGTGGAAGGTGAGCGCGTCCACCAGGTATTCCGGTTGGGCGTAGCGTTGCCACGCCATTTCGCTGATGCGCGCCGCCTCCAGCGGGTAGTCGCTGCGCAGCAGGCGCACCAGCGCCTCGAAGTCGGAGGGCTCGGCCTCGGGCAGCGTGATGAGCTTGCGGTAGGCCTCCACGGCCAGGGCCTGGCGCTGGCGGCTGTCGGCCAGCTGGCCGGTGAGGCGCCAGTAGTCTTGGGCCTGTGCCTGTGGCACATCGCCGTGGCGTGCGGCTTCCAGCCAGGGCAGTCCGAGCTGTGGTTGGCGCAGCAGCAGGGCCAGCACGGCGGCCTGCATGGCGCGCTGGGGTGTCAGGGTGCCGGGCTGGGCGAAGAGCTTGCGCCACTGCTGCAGCGCCAGTTCGGGTTGTCCGGCCCGCTCGGCCAACTGGGCGAGCAGTTCCTGGGCCTCGACGCCTTGGCCGTGCGCCTGCAGGTAGTCGATGGCGTGCTGGGGCTCGCCCAGGCGTTCGTAGGCATCCACTAGTTCTCGCACCAAGCGCATGTCGGACGGGCGGCTGCGCAGCTGGTACAGCAGGGCCTGGGCCAGCGCGGCGTCGTCGAACTGTCCGGGGGCGATGCGCAGGACCGCCTGCCAGGCATCGGGGCGCTGCGTCTGCTGCGCGATGGCGAGCCAGTTCTCCAAGGCCACGTCGGCGCGCTCCGTCCATTCCGACACCCGCGCCAGGCGCTCGCGCCAGGCGATGTCCTGTGGCCGCTGGCGCACGGCGGCGCGCGCAATGGCCCAGGCGTCGTCCTGCTTGCGGTTTTCCAGGAAAACCTCGTAGGCCAGGCTGTAGACCTTGTCATCGAAGGGCAGGCCAGGTGCGTGGGGCTGCGCTGCCGCTTTGCCTTCAGCTGCGCGCACCATGCGCCAGGGGCCAAGCGCCGGGCTGGCGGTGCTGCCCGGGGGCAGCAGCCAGTGCGCACCGTCGTCGAACACGGGCGCGGGGTGCGGTGCCTGCGCGCGCAGTGCGGCGGGCTGCATGAACGGACGGGCTGCCACCTGCAGTGGGGCCGGTGCGCCCTCGGCGGGCCGCAGCAGGGCCATGCGCAGGAGCTTGCGCACGTAGCGGTCGGCCACGTCCGGTCGCGCAGCGGCGCGGGCCAGCTCGGTCATGCGCAGCAGCACCTGGGGGTCATCGATGAGTACGCCGATCTCCCGCTCGCCCAGGGCCACCGCGTCGGCCAGCCGGTTGCCGGACTGCAGTGCGTCTAGGGCGGCGAGGAAGTAGGCCTTAGCACGCTGCGGATC
>CALMQC010000365.1 GCA_937871895.1 uncultured Roseateles sp.
CGATTTCTCGTCGATCTGCTCTAGGCGCCGACGGGCAACACTCTGGATGGCTCTCCGATTGCGACCGTCTTCCAGGTCCAGGAGCGAGGCAACCTCGTCCAACGAGAAGCCCAGACCTTGGGCGCGCTTGATGAACCCGATACGCTCGATCATCGACACCGGGTATCGCCGGAAACCGCTGCCCGTCTTCGGGACGGGCAGTAGCCCACGCCCCTGGTAGTAGCGGATCGTCTCGACGCCGACTCCCGCCGCCTTGGCCAGCCGGCCGATCGTCAAGCGATCACCGGAATTCGCCCCGGAGTGGTTGGGGCCGCAGAACGAGCTGCTGGCGCTCAAGCGCGCGGGCGTGGCGCCAGAACTCGTCGCTGCTACCCGTGACAGGTTGAGGGCGATGTCCGTCCCCGATGCGCTCGTGCGCCAGAGCGAGGACGCCGGCGTCGCACAAGCTCGCTTCACGTTGAGCGCTCCAGCCGGTGGTGTTGTCTCGGAGCTCGGTGTGCACGAAGGTGCCGCCGTCAGCCCGGGCATGACGCTGTTCAGGATCTCAGGCTTGGAGAAGGTCTGGGCGATCGTCGAAGTGCCCGAAGCGCAGGTCGCGCACCTCAAGCCAGGCCAGAAGGTGACGGCAGCGCTGCAGGCCGATGCGACACAGACCTTCGCGGGCACGTTGTCCGAGATCCTGCCCCAGGTCAACGCGAGCAGCCGCACGCTGCAGGCGCGCTTCGAGGTGGACAACCGCGCCGGCCGGCTGACGCCCGGCATGCTGCTCCGGCTGCAGGTGGCTGGCCCCGCTGTGTCCCGACTGGTGGTGCCGACCGAGGCCGTGATCCGCACCGGCACCCGCGCTGTCGTCATCGTGCGCAAGGGTGACGGCGCCTTCGAGCCCCGCGACGTCAAGCTTGGAGCCGACCTGGGGGAGCAGTTCGAGATCCTTGAAGGGTTGAGCGAGGGAGATCAGGTGGTTGCCAGTGGACAGTTCCTAGTGGATTCGGAAGCCCGGCTGCGTTCAGTGCTTGGTGGCATGTCGCCGGCTTCAGGCGCTTCGGCGCCGGTTCGTGAGATGCCGATGCAAAAGGCGGGGAGCGCGCCATGATCGCTGCCCTGATCCGCTGGTCGGTGGCGAACCGCTTTCTTGTGCTCATCGCCACGGCCTTCCTGGTCGCAGCGGGACTCTGGTCGGCGTTGCACACGCCGGTCGACGCGCTACCGGACCTGTCCGACACCCAGGTCATCGTGCGCACCAGCTATCCCGGCAAGCCGCCCCAGGTGGTCGAGGACCTGGTCACCTACCCGCTGACGACGACCATGCTCAGCGTGCCCGGCGCCAAGACGGTGCGCGGCTATTCCTTCTTCGGCGACTCCTTCGTCTACGTCCTCTTCGACGACAAGACCGACCCCTACTGGGCGCGCTCGCGGGTCGTCGAGTACCTCAACCAGGTCCAAAGCAAGCTACCCCCTGGCGCCACGGCGGCGCTCGGTCCTGACGCCACCGGCGTCGGCTGGGTCTACGAGTACGCGCTGGTGGACCGAACCGGCAAGACAGACCTGGGGCAGTTGCGCGCGCTGAACGACTGGTTCCTGAAGTTCGAGCTCAAGACGGTGCCCGACGTGGCCGAGGTCGCCAGCGTGGGCGGCATGGTCAGGCAGTACCAGGTCGTGCTCGATCCGGATCGCATGCGCGCTCAGGGCATCACGCACGCCATGGTTGTCGAGGCGCTGGGCAAGGCCAACCAGGCCTCGGGCGGTTCCGTCGTCGAGATGGCCGAGACCGAGTACATGGTGCGCTCTCGTGGCTTCCTGAAGTCGCTCGACGACTTCCGAACCATCCCACTGAAGGTCGCCGGCACGACGCCGGTACTGCTGCGCGACGTCGCTTTCGTCCAGGTCGGCCCCGAGATGCGCCGCGGCGTGGCCGAACTGGACGGCCAGGGCGAGGTCGCGGGCGGCATCGTGGTGATGCGCTCGGGCAAGAACGCTCGCACCGTCATCGCGGCCGTGAAGGCCAGGCTGGAAGCTTTGAAGACCAGCCTGCCGGCCGGCGTGGAGGTGGTGGAGACCTACGACCGTTCCAAGCTCATCGACCGCGCCGTCGACAACCTGCGGGAGAAGCTCATCGAGGAGTTCATCGTCGTGGCCCTCGTCTGCGCGGTGTTCCTGTTCCACCTGCGCTCGGCCCTGGTGGCTGTCGTCACGCTGCCCGTGGGCGTGCTCACGGCCTTCATCGTCATGCACTGGCAAGGCGTCAGCGCCAACATCCTCAGTCTGGGCGGCGTGGCCATCGCGCTGGGCGCCATGGTGGACGCGAGCGTCGTACTGGTGGAGGCGGCACACAAGCATGTGGAGTACTTCGAGAAAGAGCATGGTCGCCAGCCTGGCGACGCCGAGCGCTGGGCGCTGATGGCCAAGGCCTCGGTCGAAGTGGGGCCGGCTCTGTTTTTCTCGCTGCTGGTCATCACGCTGTCCTTCTTGCCCGTCTTCACGCTGGAGGCGCAGGAGGGGCGGCTGTTCTCGCCGTTGGCCTTCACCAAGACCTATGCGATGGCGGCGGCCGCGGGCCTGTCGGTGACGCTGGTGCCGGTGTTGATGGGCTATCTCATCCGGGGCCGCATCCCAAAGGAGACTGCGAACCCGGTGAACCGCGGGCTCATCGCCCTGTACCGCCCGGCGCTGGAGGCCGTGCTGCGATTCCCGAAGGCCACGTTGGCGATCGCCGCGCTGGCGTTGGCCATCACGGCGGTGCCCGTGCTGCGGCTGGGCGGCGAGTTCATGCCGCCGCTGGACGAGGGCGATCTGCTTTACATGCCGTCGGCGCTGCCGGGTATCTCGGTGTCCAAAGCGGCCGAGCTGTTGCAGCAGACGGACCGGCTCATCAAGACCGTGCCCGAGGTCGAACGTGTCTTTGGCAAGGCCGGGCGCGCCGACACAGCCACTGACCCGGCGCCGCTGGAGATGTTCGAGACCACCATCCAGTTCAAGCCGCGCGAGCAATGGCGGTCCGGCATGACACCGGACAAGCTGGTGGACGAGCTGGACCGCGTCGTCAAGGTGCCAGGTCTGTCCAACGTGTGGGTGCCGCCCATCCGCAACCGCATCGACATGCTGGCCACCGGCATCAAGAGCCCGGTGGGCATCAAGGTCGCCGGCGCCGACTTGGCCACGCTGGACCGGCTCACGACCAGCATCGAGTCCGTGGTGAAGACGGTGCCAGGCGTGTCCTCGGCACTTGCCGAGCGGCTCACCGGCGGGCGCTACATCGATGTCGACGTGGACCGGCTGGCGGCAGCTCGATACGGCCTGGCCGTGGCCGACGTCCAAGCCATCATCTCTTCGGCCATCGGCGGCGACAACGTCGGCGAGGTGATCCAAGGGCGCGAGCGCTTCCCCATCAACTTGCGCTACCCGCGTGAGCTGCGCGACTCGTTGGAGCGGCTTCGTCAGCTGCCCTTCGTGACGCCGGACGGCGCGACGGTGCTGCTGCAGGATGTGGCCCACGTCAATGTCGAAGACGGCCCGCCCATGGTCCGAAGCGAGAACGCGCGCTTGTCGGGCTGGGTCTATGTTGACGTGCGAGGGCGCGATTTGCGCTCTGTCGTGCGGGACATGCAGCAAGCTGTGGCAGCGCAGGTTGCGATGCCGACCGGCTACGCGGTGTCCTGGTCGGGGCAGTTCGAGTACCTGGAGCGCGCCACCGAGCGGCTCAAACTCGTCGTGCCGCTGACGCTGGTGCTCATCTTCGTGCTGCTCTACCTGCTGTTCCGATCGGCGGGCGACGCGTTGCTCGTCATGGCGGCGGTGCCGTTCTCGCTTGTGGGGGGTTTCTGGCTGATCTGGGCGCTGGGGCATGCGATCTCGGTCGCGACAGCAGTCGGCTTCATCGCGCTATCGGGCGTGGCGGCCGAGTTCGGGGTGGTGATGCTGGTCTACCTGAAACACGCCCACGAGCACCGCCTAGCAGCCGGCGCGCCGGACGACGAGCAGACGCTGCTGGCGGCCATCCGCGAGGGGGCCGTCCAGCGCGTGCGGCCCAAAGCCATGACAGTCGCCGTCATCATGGCCGGCCTGCTGCCGGTGCTGTTCGGTCATGGCACGGGCTCCGAGGTCATGACCCGCATTGCCGCGCCCATGGTGGGCGGCATGGTCAGCGCACCGCTGCTGAGCATGTTCGTCATCCCTGCGGCGTGGTGGCTGTTGCACAGACGGCGCCTGCGGGCGGCCGGTTCGGCGGCAGATCCATCCGTCCTGGCGCGCACTCAGGCTGCGACGTGAAAGATCGACCCTGCTGAAGGATCACCCTAGGGGATCGCCGCGCTTGCGCGTCATATGATCTCGCTGCGGTTGCGCGAGCGATCGCCCAGCTTTTCCTCCCTGAGCTGGCGGCGGATCGTGATGACAGCGGTTCTCCGTTCCAACTCGCCGGTTCGCCCGGCGAGTTTTTCTTTTTGCGCGGTGCAGGCTGGGTCAAAGTCATCTTCAAGTGGATGAATCGCCGCTACCGCCTGCACGCGCAAGACGGTGAAGACGGCGTGGGCCCGACGGCTAGTAGCCGTGAACGGATCTCAGATGGCTGTGTTCCTTGCCCGCTGCGGCAGGCTCCTGCGCTGCCTCTGCAAGACCGGCCAGGATGCCGCACTGCTCGGTGGTTCGTACCGTGCCACAGCGAAGGCGAAGCTCCTTGAGCTGCCGCTCCAACGAACGCAGTTCCTTGACGCGCTTAGAGACGTGCCCGATGTGCTCGTCCAACAAGGCGTTCACGTCGCCGCAGTCGCCGGAAGGATCGTCCCTGAAGCGCAACAGCACGCGCACCTCGTCCAGCGACATGTCCAGGCTGCGGCAATAGCGGATGAATTGCAAGCGCTCCAGATGCGGCGGCTCGTAGATGCGAAAGTTGCCTCCCGAGCGCGCCGGCAGTGGCAACAGGCCTTCCCGCTCGTAATAGCGGATCGTCTCGATCGGCGTCGAAGAAGCAGCCGACAGCTCGCCAATCTTCATGTTCATCTCCAAAACATCTCCGAAAGTGTAGGGACTTGACTCTGTAGTCACTACAGGTTGTCAAATGGCGCCACTCTGAAAGAACGCAGCCCAAAATGGCCCAGCTTCATCACGACCACGCCAGCCACGATCACGGGGATTACGACCACCACGCTGGACATGACCACGACCATGCTCCGGTGAGCGCTTGCGGGCCGGCCGCGTGCGGCGGCGGTGCCTGCGCCACTGCATCAGCCCCTGTGGCGGCGTTGGCCACCGGCGGCCTGGTGTTGCGAATCCCGGCGATGGACTGCCCCACCGAAGAGGGGCAGATCCGCCAGGCGCTGGAGCGCTTTCCCGAAGTGAAGCGCCTGCAGTTTGATCTTGCTGGACGGGCGCTGAGAGTGGATGCGCCTCCATCCTCCTGGGAGTCCGTCACCGCTGCCATCAACGCAGCCGGATTCAAGACCGAGACACTTTCAGCGCCGCCCGCTGCAGCGGACACGGCCAGATCTCAGCGCACCGAACTGATTCGACTGATCGCGGCGCTGGCTGTGGCCGTCGGTGCCGAGCTTGTCCACTTCCTGGCGCCCGACACCCTGCCATGGCGGGGACTCGGCATGGTTGTCGCAGCGGTTGCCATTGCGCTGTCAGGCCTGTCAGTGTTCCGCAAAGGCTTGTCCTCGCTGTTTCGGGGCCAGCTCAACATCAACGCCTTGATGAGTGTGGCCGTTGCGGGCGCCTTTGCCATTGGCCAGTGGCCCGAGGCGGCGATGGTCATGGCGCTCTATTCGCTGGCCGAACTTATCGAGGCCAGGTCGGTCGAGCGCGCGCGAAACGCGATCACTGGTCTGCTGCAACTGTCGCCGCCACAAGTCGAGGTGCGCCAGGTCGACGGTTCCTGGGCCACCGTCGAAGCCAAGGCCGTGGCCGTAGGCGCCGTCGCGCGGGTCAAACCCGGTGAACGTTTCGCGCTCGATGGCCGGGTGACCGAAGGACAAAGCGCCGTTGACCAGTCCCCGGTGACAGGCGAAAGCATCCCCGTCGACAAGACGCCAGGCGACGACGTATTCGCCGGGACGATCAACCAGAGCGGGTCGCTGGAGTTCGAGGTGACCAAGCCTGCCAGCGACACTGTCCTGGCGCGGATCATTCATGCCGTCGAAGCTGCACAGGCGCAGCGCGCTCCCACCCAGCGCTTTGTCGACCGCTTTGCGGCCATCTACACGCCGGCTGTCTTCGCGCTGGCGCTCGCTGTGGCGTTGGGAACCCCGCTGGTCTTGGGCTGGCCGTGGTTGACCGGGATCTACAAGGCGCTGGTGCTGCTGGTAATCGCTTGCCCCTGCGCCTTGGTCATCTCCACGCCGGTCACCGTCGTCAGCGGCCTCGCGGCCGCGGCGCGTCGCGGCATCCTCATCAAGGGCGGGGTCTACCTGGAGCAGGCGCGCAAGCTGAGCATCGTCGCGCTGGACAAGACCGGCACGCTGACCGAGGGCAAGCCCAAGCTCGTGGCGCAGCTGATGCGGACTCAGGCGCTGCCGGAAGATCAGGTAGTACGCATTGCACGCAGCCTCGCCGCACGGTCCGACCACCCGGTCTCCAAGGCGATCGCCGCCGGCCTGGCGGGCGAGGCGTCCACGGTCCAGAACTTCGGCGCCGAACTGGGGCGAGGCGTCCACGGCTCGGTCGACGGCCAGGACTATGTGCTGGGCAACCACCGCTGGATTCACGAGCGTGGCCAATGCTCGGCCGAGTTTGAGGCGCTGATGCATGAGCACGAGGCCCAAGGCCGGACCCTCACCGTTCTGGCCAACGCACAAGAGGTGCTGGCTCTCTTCGCCGTTGCCGACACGACCAAGGAGTCCAGCAGGCAGGCCATCTCCGAACTGAAGGCGCTGGGCGTGCGGACCGTGATGCTGACGGGAGATAACCCGTCCACGGCGCAGAACATTGCCAAGCAGGTGGGTATCGACGACGTCCGTGCCGACCTGCTGCCGCAGGACAAGCAGAAGGCGGTTGAAGCGCTTGCCACCGAGGGCGAGGTCGGGATGGTCGGTGATGGCGTCAACGACTCTCCCAGCCTCGCTGCGGCCGCACTTGGCTTCTCGATGGGTGGCGCCGGCACCGACACGGCGAAGGAAGCGGCGGACGTGCTTATCATGAACGACGACCTGCGCAGGGTGCCGGAGACTATCCGCCTGTCCAAGAAGACCTATGCGGTGCTCTGGCAGAACATCTCGCTTGCGCTGGGCATCAAGGCGGTGTTCTTCGTCCTGGCAGTGTTCGGCAGCGCCACCATGTGGATGGCAGTGTTCGCGGACATGGGTGCGAGCCTGCTGGTGGTCTTCAACGGCTTGCGGCTGCTGCGCGCCGGCGGCGACCGCTGATCCAGGCATACCCTCGATATACTTTTCTTATGCGCCGCTGCGTCGCCTTCTTGCTTGCATTGCTGTTGCTGCTCCAGGCATCCTGGGCTGCAGCTGCCAACTATTGCGAGCATGAGGAAGTCACACAGCAGCAAGGTGCGCATTTTGGCCACCATGCGCATTCGCATGCTGCGTCCGAGACTGCGGACAAACCGGGCGCCAAGAGCCTGCTTTTTGCTGCCGACCTTGAGCACGGGCATTGCCACCTCAGCCCGATTGCGCTGCCGGCGATAGCCGCGCTGGCGGTTGCAGAGTCCGTCGATGAAGGGCCCTCCTCAGACTTGGCCTGCCGGGTCAAAACCTTCATCCCTGAAGGGCTGGACCGCCCCAATTGGCTGCGCGCCTGATTCGGCGCGTCGTCTTAACCCCCATCCCTTTGTGCTCGCGCGGCGAGCCGACGTTGCGCCGAACCGTCCCCCCGTTGTTCCAACAACCCGGAGAGTTCGATGCGAAGCCGTTTTCAAGGCTTGTTGGTGCCGCTGACATTGGCGGTGCTGTGTATTGCCATGTTCCCGGTGCGAGCGGCAGGTGGCGAGCCAGCCACCGTTTTCACCGCCCCACCTGCTGACGCCGTACCCGTCGGCAGCTCCCTGACGCTGGCCGAGGCCTTGCGCCTCGCCCTGGCCCACAACCCTGAGCTTGCGATGGCGCGGCTGGAGGTGCAGGCGCTGGAAGGCGCCGAGACCCAGGCTGGCGCGCGACCCAATCCCGAGTTGGGCGTGCTGGTCGAGGACTCCCGCAGCGCCACGCGCACGACCACCGTGCAGTGGTCTCAAGCCATCGAGTTGGGCGGCAAGCGCTCGGCGCGCCTGGCCGCAGCCGCGAGCGCCCGGGAGCAGGCTGGCGTGGCGCTGCTCGCCAGGCAGGCCGAGGTGCGTGCGGCAGTCACCAGTGCCTTCTTTGCGTTGCTGGGCGCCCAGGAGCAGGTGCGGCTGAGCCAGATGTCGCTGGAGCTTGCGAGCAAGACATCGGGTGTCGCGACCAGACGCCTACAGGCTGGGAAGGTGCCGCCGCTGGAACAGGCCAAGGCCCAGGTGGCTGAAGCCGGCGCGCGTGCCGACCTGGCACAGGCCAACAGCGAACTCTCGCTGGCTCGCCAGCGCCTGCGCGCGCTTTGGGGTCAGGGCGCTATTGAGTTCACCCAGGCTGAGGGCAATGCCGAAGCTTTGCCGGAACTGCCGGCCCAGCAGCGCTTGGGCGAATGGATGGCCGAAGCCCCGGCCGTCCGCCTGGCCAGACTGGACATCGCCCGTCGTCAAGCCGTCAGCGAGGGGGAACGCGCCAAGCGTGTGCCGGACTTGACGGTGACCTTGGGTGCCAAGCGTGCCGCCGATATGGGCCGCACGCAGGCAGTGATCGGTCTGTCCATCCCGCTGCCCTTGCTGGACCGCAACCAGGGCAATCTGCTGGAGGCATTGCGGCGAGAGGACCAGGCGCGTGAAGCGCTGGCAGCGGCCACCTCACGCCTGCAGGCCGAAGTCGGCCAGTCACTGGAGAAGCTGCGCCTGTCGCGAGAACAGTCCCAGATGCTGCGCAGGGAGGCCTTGCCTACCGCGACGACCGCCTACGAGGCGGCGGTGAAGGGCTACGAGTTGGGCAAGTTCGCCTTCATCGACGTGCTCGACGCCCAGCGCACGCTGGTCCAGACGCAACAGCAAATCCTTCGCAGCACCGCAGATGCCTATCGCGCGGCCGCTGAACTCGACCGCCTGCTGGGCCACACCGCCGGCGCCGACGGTCACTCCCTGGAGTAAGCCATGAACATGGACATGAAGAACAAGAAATCGACCTGGGTCATTGCGGCCGTGCTGATCGTCGGCCTCGTGCTGGGTATTGCGATCCTGCGCATGGATCGCGCCCAGCCGGCCGGCGAAGGGCATGACCACGCCGAAGCCGCTCACGGCAAGGACGACCACGACCTCGACCACATGGGGGGCAAGGGGCATGACGAAGCCGGCACCGCCTCGACGGCTCCCGCCAAGGGACCGCATGGCGGCAAGCTGTTCACCCAGGGCAGCTTTGGCCTGGAATTGAGCATCTTCGAATCCGGCGTGGAGCCCGAATTCCGCGTGTACCTCTACCGGGACGGCAAGGCCGTCCCGCCCAGCCAGGCGGCGGTCGTTGTGACGCTGGACCGCCTGGGGCGCGCTCCCGAGACCTTCAGCTTTGCCGCTGAGAAGGATTACCTCAAGGGCTCGGCGACCGTCGAGGAACCTCACTCCTTTGCGGCGACAGTCAAGGCGCAGGCCGGCGGCCAGACCTATGAGTTCAAGTTCGAGCAAGTCGAGGCGCGAGTGCAGGTCAGCGACGAGCAGCTCAAGCGAAACGGGGTCGAGATCGGCACGGCCGGACCGGCACGTATTCGCAGCAGCCTGCAACTGCTGGGAGAGGTCAAGCTGAACCAGGACCGCAGCGTCTTCGTGACCCCACGCCTGACCGGGCTGGTCGAGTCCGTGCTCGCGAATGCCGGTGACCGGGTACGCCGAGGCCAGGTGCTTGCAGTCATGACCAGCCAGGCGCTGGCCGACCAGCGCAGTGAGTTCCTCGCCGCGCAGAAACGCATGGCGCTGGCCCGCACCACCCATGAGCGTGAAAAGAAGCTGTGGGAGGACAAGATTTCCGCCGAGCAGGACTACCTGGCCGCGCGGCAGGCCTTCCAGGAAGCGGAAATCGCCGTCGAGGCCGCTCGGCAAAAGCTCGCCAGCCTGGGCGCCGGCACAGCGGAGTCGACTCAAGGCCTGACCCGCTATGAGATCCGCTCGCCTATCGACGGCGTCATCACGGACAAGAAGATCAGTGTGGGCGAGGCGCTCAAGGACGACGTGCCCATCTTCCAGGTCGCCGATCTGTCCAGCGTCTGGATCGAGCTGACAGTGCCTGCCAAGGACGTGAACCTGCTCAAGGTGGGTGATGCCGCCAAGGTCAAGGCCGCAGCCTTCGAGGCGCAAGCCGAAACCAGGCTGGCCTACGTCGGTGCGCTGGTGGGCGAGCAAAGCCGCAATGCCACCGCACGGCTGGTGCTGCCCAACCCCAAGGGACTTTGGCGCCCGGGCCTTCCGGTGACGGTGGAGCTGACCTCGGCCGAGGTCGAGGTGCCGGTGGCCGTGGCCGCAGACGCCGTGCAGTCCCTGCGCGACTGGTCGGTGGTCTTCGGGCGCTACGGACTGCAGTTCGAGGCACGCCCCCTGGAACTGGGCCGCAGCGACGGCCGCTACGTGGAGGTGATCAAGGGTTTGGCGGCCGGCGAGCGCTATGCCGTCAAGAACAGCTTTCTCATCAAGGCGGACATCGGCAAGGCCGGTGCGAGCCATGACCACTGAGGTGCCAACGATGAAGCAGATCACCGCCATCGTCCCGCCGCACCACCTGGGCGTCATGCACATCCGCGCCGGCGAACGCGGCGACGCCGCCGTCTGACACAGCGCGAACGGAATCCCCATGTTTGAAAAAATCATTCGCTTCGCCATCGAGCACCGCTGGCTGGTCCTGCTCGCCGTCTTGGGCATGGCCGCCCTGGGCGTGTTCACCTACCAGCGCCTGCCCATCGACGCCGTGCCGGACATCACCAATGTCCAGGTCCAGATCAACACCGAGGCCCCGGGCTACTCACCGCTGGAGTCTGAGCAGCGTGTCACCTTTCCCATCGAGACGGCGATGGCCGGCCTGCCGAACCTGGAGCAGACCCGGTCGCTGTCGCGCTACGGCCTCTCCCAGGTGACGGTGGTCTTCAAGGACGGCACCAACATCTACTTCGCGCGGCAACTGGTCAATGAGCGCATCCAAGAGGCCCGGGCCAAGCTGCCCGGTGGACTCACACCCACGCTGGGGCCCATCGCCACCGGCCTCGGCGAGATCTACATGTGGACCGTCGAAGCCAAGGACGGTGCGCTGAAGACCGACGGCACGCCGTACACGCCAACGGATCTGCGCGAAATCCAGGACTGGATCATCAAGCCGCAATTGCGCAACGTACCCGGTGTCACCGAGATCAACACCATCGGTGGCTACGCCAAGGAGTACCAGGTCGCGCCGTCGCCGGACAAGCTCGTGGCGCACGGCCTGAGCCTGGCGGACATCGTGCAGGCGCTGGAGCGAAACAACGGCAATGTGGGTGCGGGCTACATCGAGCGCCGAGGCGAGCAATACCTGATCCGTGCGCCGGGCCAGCTGGCCGGTATCGAGGACATTGCCGACATCGTCGTCAGCAACGCCCAGGGCGTGCCCATCCGTGTGCGCGACCTGGCCGAGGTGGTCCTGGGCAAGGAGCTGCGCACCGGCGCGGCGACTGAGAACGGCCGCGAGGTGGTGCTGGGCACCGTCTTCATGCTGATGGGCGAGAACAGCCGCACGGTGTCGCAGGCCGTCGACAAGAAGCTGCAGGACATCAACCGCAGCCTGCCGCAGGGCGTCATCGCTCAAACGGTTTATGACCGCACCATCCTGATCGACAAGGCCATTGCGACGGTCAAGAAGAACCTGGTCGAGGGCGCGCTGCTGGTCGTCGCCATCCTGTTCCTCTTCCTGGGCAACATCCGCGCGGCCGTCATCACGGCGGCGGTGATCCCGCTGGCCATGCTCTTCACGTTCACCGGCATGGTCGCCAACAAGGTCAGCGCCAACCTGATGAGCCTGGGCGCGCTGGACTTCGGCATCATCATCGACGGCGCCGTCGTGATCGTCGAGAACTGTGTGCGCCGCCTGGCCCACGCTCAGGCGATCGCCGGCCGACAGCTGACGCGGGATGAACGCTTCCACGAGGTCTTCGCCGCCGCTCAGGAAGCCCGCAGGCCGCTGCTGTTCGGGCAGTTGATCATCATGGTGGTCTACCTGCCGATATTCGCGCTCACCGGCGTCGAAGGAAAGATGTTCCACCCGATGGCCTTCACGGTGGTGGCCGCGCTGGTGGGCGCGATGATCCTGTCCATCACCTTCATTCCAGCCGCCGTTGCACTGTTGATTGGCAAGAACGTTGGCGAAAAGGAGAGCCGCTTGATGGGCTGGGCCAAGCGTGGCTACGCGCCGCTGCTGGACTGGGCGATGCTGAACAAGCCACTGACGCTGACGCTCACGGGCGTGTCGGTGGTCCTGAGTGGCCTGCTCGTCACGCGCATGGGCAGCGAGTTCATCCCCAGCCTCAGCGAGGGCGACATCGCCCTCCATGCCCTGCGCATCCCGGGCACCAGCCTGACGCAGGCCATCGAAATGCAACTTGAGCTGGAACGCACCATCAAGCAGTTCCCGGAGGTCGAACGGGTGTTCGCCAAGATGGGCACCGCGGAAATCGCGACGGACCCCATGCCGCCCAGCGTCGCCGACAACTTCCTGATGCTCAAGCCGCGCTCTGAGTGGCCCGACCCGGACCGCAGCATCGAGTCCCTGGTCGCCGCCCTCCAAGCCGCCGTTGGCAAGGTTCCTGGCAACAACTACGAGTTCACGCAGCCGATCCAGATGCGTTTCAACGAGCTGATCTCGGGCGTCCGCAGCGACGTGGCGGTGAAGGTGTTCGGCGACGACATGGCGGTTATGGAGTCCACGGCCGAGCAGATCTCGAAGGTTCTGCAGGGCGTGCCGGGAGCCGCCGATGTGAAGGTGGAACAGACGACCGGCCTGCCCATGCTGACGGTGCAGATCGACCGGGCCAAGCTGGCACGGCTGGGCCTCAGCATGGCCGAGGTGCAGGAGACGGCCGCCACGGCCATCGGCGGGCGTGAGGCCGGCGCGCTGTTCCAAGGCGACCGGCGCTTTGACATCCTGGTGCGCCTGCCGGAGTCGGTGCGCAGCGACATCGAGGCACTCAAGCGCCTGCCGATCAAGCTGCCAGGGAGCGCGACGGCCTATGCGCAGCTCGGTGATGTGGCCAGCTTCGAGATTGCCCCGGGTCCCAACCAGATCAGCCGGGAGAGCGGCAAGCGCCGGGTCGTCGTGACCGCCAACGTTCGGGGCCGTGACATTGGCTCCTTCGTGGCCGATGCTCAGGCACAGTTGCAAGACAAGGTCAAGGTGCCCAGCGGCTACTGGACGAGTTGGGGAGGCACCTTCGAACAACTGCAGTCGGCCAGCGAGCGCCTGCAGATCGTCGTGCCCGTAGCCTTGCTGCTGGTCTTCGTGCTGCTGTTTGCGATGTTCAACAACGTGAAGGACGGGCTGCTGGTGTTCACCGGCGTTCCGTTTGCGTTGACCGGCGGCATCGTGGCGCTGTGGCTGCGCGACATTCCCCTGTCGATCTCGGCAGGCGTGGGCTTCATCGCACTGTCTGGGGTTGCGGTACTGAATGGCCTCGTGATGATTGCCTTCATCCGCTCATTGCGGGAGAACGGCATGCTGCTGGACGTCGCCGTGCGCGAAGGTGCGCTGACCCGGCTGCGCCCGGTGCTGATGACGGCGCTGGTGGCATCACTGGGTTTCGTGCCCATGGCTTTGGCAACCGGCACCGGCGCCGAGGTTCAGCGGCCTCTGGCCACGGTCGTCATCGGTGGCATCCTGTCGTCCACGGCGCTGACCTTGCTGGTGCTGCCCGTGCTGTACCGATGGGCCCACTCGCTGAAACACCAGGACAAGTCAGATCAGGCGCTTGCCTCGACAACCTCGCCCAAGGTTCAGACTCAAAGCACATGAAGGCCTCGACACGATGAAACAGCCCGCCTTGAAGGGCGGCTTGCTGGCTTTGCTGGCGGCGGCCCTGTTCGGCGCTAGCACGGCGCTGGTCCAGCACTGGGGTCAAGGCCTCGGCCCACTCACGACCGCCACGCTGTTGTACGCAGGCGCGGCCATCGTGGGCGGTCTGCTCAGGCAGCCTGTGGACCGAGAAGCTGCTATCAAGCGCAGTGACTTGCGTCGCCTGGCGGTGGTCGCCGTCTTCGGGGCGGCCCTGGGGCCGGTCGCGCTCGCCTGGGGCTTGCAGCGAACCAGCGGTACTGGAGCTTCGCTGATGCTGACGATGGAGGCGCTCTTCACGGCCATCCTCGCCTGGCGCTTGCATGGCGAGACCATGGATCGGCGCATCTGGCTGGCCATGCTGATCTTGCTGACTGGCGGCGTGCTGCTCGTGATCGACCAGGGGTTCAAAGGCAGCAGCCAGCTTCTGGGCCTGCTGGCGGTGCTGGTTGCCACAGCTGCATGGGGCATGGACAACACACTGTCTCGAGCACTGGCGGATCGTGACCCTGGGCAGGTGGTGTTACTCAAGGCGATCTTCGGCGCCTGCATCACGATGTCCTTGGCATGGGCGCTGTCGGAACCTTGGCCGACGTCGACGGCCATCGTTGGCTTGCTGGCAGTCGGCGTATGGTCTGAGCTTGCGCTTCTATTTGCTGGCGCAGCGTGCGTTCGGCGCGGCCCCGGACGGGCTCGGTGTTCGCCTTTGCGCCCTTTATCGGCGCAGCCCTGGCGTTTGCGCTTGGAGACCGCTCAGCGGGCTGGGGCTTGGCGCTGGGCGGCTTGCTGATGCTGGCCGGCGTGATCCTGCACCTGGCTGAAGACCATGCCCATGAGCATGAGCACACCGATATGGAACATGAGCACGCGCATCGGCACGACGATGATCACCACGATCACGTCCATGACCCCATGCCGGCCGGTCCGCATAGCCATTGGCATCGACATGGGGCCGCGCGTCACAGCCACGCGCATACGCCCGACATCCACCATACGACCGGCCACTAGGCCACTACGCCTGCGTGGACGATCGATCGCAACGACGAGAGCGCCTCGCCGCCGGCGGCGGACAGACTCAGCGCTTCACCCGCGTGAACCGCGTCTGGCTATAGACCTGGAACGGCTTGTCCGGCGGCGCCAGCTCAAAGGTCTCGGTGAACTCGTCATCTGAGGTGAACTCGTAGGTCTCGCGCCCACGCCAGGTGTTACTGAAGTTCTCAAAGCTCTCGCTCTCGAACACCAGCGTCGTCGCCCCTTCTACGGGCGGCTGCATGCGGTAGGTGGTGACGAAGCTCTCAACATGGAACTGCCTCAGCACGATCTGCTTGCGTGCCTTGTCGTAGCTCAACATGCCCATGTGCTCGTGGACTTCGCCCTTTTTGTTCTTCTCCTGCACCGGGTAGCGCGAGACATTGTGAATCGCCCCGGGTATCGCGGAGGCCCGTTGGTTTA
>CALMQC010000366.1 GCA_937871895.1 uncultured Roseateles sp.
AGATGCCGCGGCTCTTGGCCTCGATGATGCGGTTCTCGATCTGGTCGCTCATGCCGAGGCCGTGGCGGCCGCCGATGCGGTTGGCCTCCAGCATCAACTCGACGAGGTCGGGGTACTCGACACCGTTCAGCGCCACCGGGCGGCCTTCCTCGAAGCGCACTGACACCGTCTCGGGCTTGACCACCACATCCTCGCGCCAGAAGGCCACGCCCATGATGGGGTTGACGATCTTGATGCCGCTGCTCAGGTGCTCCAGGTCCTTGGCCTCGTGCGTGGCGCCGAGCATGTTGGAGTCGGTCGAGTAGGCCTTCTCGGCGCTCATCTTGTAGGCGAAGCCATTGGCCGTCATGAAGGCGCTCATTTCGGCGCGGCCGCCCAGTTCGTCGATGAAGGTCTGGTCCAGCCAGGGCTTGTAGATCTTCAGCGAGGGGTTGGTCAGCAGGCCGTAGCGGTAGAAGCGCTCGATGTCATTGCCCTTGTAGGTGCTGCCGTCGCCCCAGATGTTGACGTCGTCCTGCTGCATGGCGGCGACGAGCATGGTGCCCGTCACGGCGCGGCCAATGGGCGTGGTGTTGAAGTAGGTCAGGCCGCCGGTCGAGATGTGGAAGGCGCCGGCTTGAAGCGCCGCAATGCCCTCGGCCACCAGTTGCGCGCGGCAGTCCACCAGCACGGCCTTCTCGGCGCCGTAGAGCATGGCCTTACGTGGGATCTCGTCGTAGTCCGGCTCGTCGGGCTGGCCCAGGTTGGCGGTGTAGGCGTAGGGCAGGGCGCCCTTTTTCTTCATCCAGTGCAGGGCGGCTGAGGTGTCGAGGCCGCCGGAGAACGCGATGCCGACCTTCTGGCCGAGGGGGAGGGATTGCAGGATGGTGCTCATGGCTTCAAAGGTCTTGGGCTCAAGAAATCAGGTCTTGCCACTGGCGGTGGCGCTGGATGTAGAGGTCAACGTAGCTGCAGGCCGGCACGACGCGGAAGCCCTGGGCACGGGCCCAGGCCAAGCCGGCCTCGACGAGCAAGGCGGCCACGCCCTGGCCGCGGAACTCTGGCGGCACGCCGGTGTGTGTGAAGGTGCAGACGCCTGCAGCGACGTGATAGTCGAGCCGCGCGAGCGGGCCGCTTTGCAGTGCAACGACGAAGCGTGACTCAGCGGGACGATGCTCCACGACCAGGCTCATGCCCGCGCCTCCTTCAGCAAGTGCGGATGGATCTCGGCGCTCTGGGTGGCAGTGGACACATAGACCGAGCCGTCCTGGATGCTGATCTGCAACTGCATGCTGCGCTCGGCCATGGCGGCAAGCGCGGCGGACTGGTCGGCCGGGATTTGCCAAACCTGGACGCGCTCGGCCCGCGCGAGCTTGCTGTCAATGCCGCTCCACCACACGGGGGTGGACGAGGCATAGCTGTAGACCGACACACGCTCGCTGCGGCCGTGCGCCTTCATCAGCCGGCGGTCATCGGGCTGGCCGAGGTCGATCCAATGGACCACCTCGCCCGTGAGATCTCGCTGCCAGAGCTCGGGCTCGTCGACATCGGACAAACCCTTGGTGAACTCCAGCCGGCCCCGCAGATCGTCGGCCGGCACATTGAGCGCATAGGCCAGCACGCGGTTCATCAGGCGCTCGTCGGTCTCGCTCGGGTGCTTGGCCAGCGTCAGGTTGTGGTCGCCATAGACGTGGCGGTCCATGTCGGCAATCTGCAGCTGTGCTTTGTAGATGGTGGCCTTGAGCGCCATGCGGTCAACCAAAGGAGGGGGTCGAGCGATTATCCCGTGGCATCATCTTGATCCCGCTTCGGCTTCACGAAAGCGCCACTTCCTCCCCCATCCGCCATGAAACGCACCCTGCTCTCGATCTCGCTGCTCTTGTCCTTTGCCGTTTCGGCCCAGGCACAGACCACGGCCAAGCCCAAAGCCGAGGCCAAGCCCGCTGCCGCCAAGGCAGCGCCTGCGCCCGCACCCGCTGCCGCAGTGGCTCCGGCCGCGCCCGCCAAGCCCAAGGCCAAGCTGTTGACGCGTGACGAGCTGCGCACCTGCTTGGCCATGCAGGAGGCCAACCAGGCCGAAGCCGCCGCCATCAAGGCCGAGCAAGCGGGCTTCAAGAAGACCGAAGCTGACCTGAAGGCCGAGCGTGCCGAGGTCGAAGCCGGTGAGGCCGACCTGATCAAGCAGGCCGACGGCGTCAAGGCCGAGCGCGACGCCATCATCAAGGACCGCGACGACATCCAGGCCAATGGCTCCAAGATGGACAAGGCCACGCAGAAGGCGCGCATGGAGGCCTTTGAGAAGAAGCGCGTTGACTTTGATGCCAACGTCACCAAGCTCAAGGAGCTCGACGAAAAGCAGCGCGCCAAGCGCAAGGCCTTCGGCGACAAGGTGGACGCCTTGGAAGCTCAGTTCGCCGCCATCGACAAGCGCACTGAAGCGCACTACGACGCCAGCGACAAGTGGAAGTCCCAGTGCATGGGCAAGGACTACGACGAGCGCGACATGAAGGCCCTTGAGAAGGAAAAGGCTGCCGCCGCTGCGGCGCCGGCTGCATCCGCCGCCAAGTGATCTGGCACTGACTTTCGCCTGAACGACAGGCCGCCGTGTACAAGCACGGCGGCCTGTTTTTTTGCCCCCCTCCAACGCCAACCTTCTGACGCCCATGAAACGACTCCGCACCGCCGCGCTCGCTCTGTTGGTCCCCTTTGCCGCCTGGTCGGCGCCGCTCGTGGCACCCGCTCGGTTGGACGCGGCCCTGCAGGGCCTTGTGCAGAGTGGCCAGGTGGCCGGCGTCTCGGCCTTGGTGTTTGAGCATGGCAAAGAGGCCTATTTCGGTGCCTTCGGCCAGGCCGACCGCGACGCCGACCGCGCGATGTCGCGCGACGTGCTGGCCGTCATCTACTCGATGACCAAGCCCGTGATCGGCGTGGCCTTGATGCAGCTCCACGAGCAGGGCAAGTTCCAGCTGGACGACCCTGTATCCAAGTACCTGCCCGAGTACGCCAACGTCCGCGTTTATGCGGGCGACGGCCCTGACGGCAAGCCGCTGACTGAAGCACCCAAGCGCCCCATCACCATCCGTGACCTCGGCCGCCATACCGCTGGCTTCCCGGAGGGTCGCAACCATCCGCCGGGCCTGATGCGCATCGTTCAGGCCACGCACGTGAACGCCTGGGCCGCCGACCTGGCCGAGACCTCGCGCCGTATCGCCTCGGTGCCGCTGGCCTTCCAGCCCGGCACGCAGTGGATGTACGGCCCCTCGATGGACGTGCAGGGCCGGCTCGTCGAGGTGCTCTCGGGCCAGAAGCTCGACGTCTACCTGGCCGAGCACATCTTCAAGCCTCTCGGCATGACGAGCACCCGCTACGTCGTCAAGCCCTGGGACGCGGACGTGCTCAAGCTCGCGCCCACCTACCAGCGCCAGCAAAACGGCCGCCTGCACCGCATCCCCGACACCGGGGCCCACGCCTACAACCTGGGCGACTGGCCGCTCAAGGGCGGCAGCTCGGGCCTGGTCTCCACCATCGACGACTACGCCCAGCTCGCCCGCGCCCTGCTGGATGGCGGCGTTGCCCCCAATGGCGCCCGCCTGCTCAAGGCTGAAACGATCAAGCTGATGGCCACCAATGCGCTTGCCGCTGAGGTGACCCAGCGCTCCTGGCTGCCCACCAAGGGCAATGTCGGCTTCGGCATCAACTTTGCGGTGCGCACCGCGCCCCCCAGCTACCGTGAGGACGCCTCGGGCCCCGTGGGCGAGTTCTTCTGGGATGGCGCGGCCAACACGTTGTTCTGGGTCGACCCCAAGCACAAGATCGTCGGCCTGCTCTTCACCCAGTTGCTGCCGCCGGGCGACCCCAAGCTGGTCAAGGCCATCCGCGATGCCGTCTATGCCGACGACGCGGAAGCATTCGCCGGCAACAAGCCCGCACGCCCGGCCGCCACCCAGCCCTGAAGGATTCACCCATGAAAGCCCTGCACGCGCTTCTTCTCGCGGCCTTGGTGCCGCTGACCAGTCTGGCCGCGCCCCTCGTCGTGCCGTCGCGCATCGAATCCACCCTGGCGGGCATGGTCCAGCGCGGCGAGGTCGTCGGCGTCTCGGCCGTGGTGTTCGAGAACGGCAAGGAGGCCTACTTCGGCGCCTTCGGCATGGCCGACCGCGAGGCTGGCCGTCCGATGGCGCGCGACACCCTGGCCGTCATCTACTCGATGACCAAGCCCGTCACCGCCGTGGCCCTGCTGCAGTTGCAGGAGCAAGGCAAGCTGCAGATGGACGACCCCATCGAGAAATACCTGCCCGAGTTCGGCAATCTGCGCGTCTGGGCCGGCGGTACGGCCGCGGAGCCCCAGACCGTGGCGCTCGATCGGCCGCTGACCATCCGCGACCTGGGGCGCAATACGGCGGGCTTCGCCGTGGGTGATGGCCTGCCCGAGGGCCTCAAGCAACTGTCCCAGGAGGCCTGGGCCGGCGCTTCCTGGAACACCAATTTGCGCGGCCTGGCGCGCATCGCTGCCAAGCTGCCGCTCGTTCACCAACCCGGCGCACGCTGGCGCTACGACATCCCGACCAACATCCAGGCCCGCATCGTCGAGAAGGTCTCGGGCCAGCCCTACGATGTCTACCTGGCCGAGCACATCTTCAAGCCGCTCGGCATGACGA
>CALMQC010000367.1 GCA_937871895.1 uncultured Roseateles sp.
TGCCACCGGTGGAACAGCCGGGGCGTGGGGGCAGGCAATGGCGCAGGTAGAGGAGGAGGTCGCGAAGCGGCCGGGGGACCGAACCCGGACACGGGCAGTCCTGAGGACTGACTGTGCCTGGTGAGGGATCGGGTCGCTGGCCCGAGCAACGGAGCCATTGCCTGCCCGCGCGTCCCGGCTCACCCGAAACGCAGCCTCAAGGCAGCGGAATGGCCTCCACCATCGCCCGCACCTGCTCCACCGCACCGCGCCCGGCACCGGGCCGAGGGTGCAGGCGGTGCGCAATTACCTGCGGCAGGATGGTCTGGACGTCGTCGGGGCTGACGTAGTCGCGCTCGGCCAGCAAGGCATGGGCACGTGCAGCGCGCAGCACGGCGAGGCCGGCGCGGGGCGAGAGGCCTTGGACGAACCATTGGCCGGAGCGGGTGGCGTCGATCAACAACTGCAGGTAGTCGATCAAGGGCGGCGCGGCGTGGATGCTGCGCACGGCGGCCTGGGCGGCTTGCAGCTCGGTGGGCTGCATCACGGGTGGCAGGGTGGCGAGCTGCTCGCGGCTGTCGGTGCCCAGCAGCAGCTCGCGCTCGGCGCGGGCGTCGGGGTAGCCGAGCGAGATGCGCATCAGGAAGCGGTCCAGCTGCGACTCGGGCAGCGGGAAGGTGCCGAGCTGCTCGCTGGGGTTTTGCGTGGCGATGACGAAGAAGGGCTCGGGCAGCCGGTGCGAGACGCCATCGACGCTGACCTGGTGCTCCTCCATCGCCTCCAGCAGCGCGCTCTGGGTCTTGGGCCCGGCGCGGTTGATCTCGTCGGCCAGCAGCACCTGGGCGAACACGGGGCCGGGGTGGAAGACGAAGCCTTGTTGCTCGCGCTCGTACACCGTGGTGCCGATCAGGTCGCTCGGCAGCAAATCGGCCGTGAACTGGCTGCGCTGGAAGCGCAGGCCGAGGGTGATGGCGAGGGCCTGGGCCAGCGTCGTTTTGCCCACGCCAGGCACGTCTTCGATCAGCAGATGCCCGCCGGCCAGCAGGCAGGTGAGGGCGTCGGCGATCTGCGCCGGTTTGCCGCGAATGACCGTGCTAATCTGGTCTCGAACAGCCCGAAGTTGGGTACGAAGCTGGGCCGTCGGTGCGTGTGATGCCGTC
This sequence comes from uncultured Roseateles sp., assembly GCA_937871895.1. Taxonomy (GTDB): domain Bacteria; phylum Pseudomonadota; class Gammaproteobacteria; order Burkholderiales; family Burkholderiaceae_C; genus Pelomonas. The sequence goes on from CALMQC010000367.1 coordinate 1,140, forward strand.
ATGCCAGCGACCATAGCAAATGTCCACCGCTTACTTCAGCCCTCCCGAGTGCAGACGCCACGATATGGGCGCCGGCCACCCCGAATGCCCGGCGCGGCTCGATGCCATCAACGACTGGCTGCTCGCTTCGGGCCTCGATGCCGGCCTGCAGCGCCACGATGCACGGCCAGCCAGCTTGACTGATCTGACCTTGGCCCACACCCAGGCCTATGTGGCCGAGTTGAGCGACCAGCTGCAGCGCTGCGAGCAGCAGGGCGAGCATGTGGCCCTGGACCCCGACACGGCCGCCAACCCGCACACCTGGCGCGCCGCACTGATGGCGGCCGGCGCCGCCGTGCAGGCGACGGACCTGGTGCTGGACGGCCACGCCCAGAACGCCTTTTGCGCCGTGCGCCCGCCGGGCCACCACGCCACGCGGGACCAGGCCATGGGCTTTTGCTTCTTCAACAACGTGGCCATCGCGGCACGGCATGCGCTCGATGTGCGGGGCTTGAAGCGGGTGGCCATTGCGGACTTTGACGTCCACCACGGCAATGGCACCGAGGACATCATTGCGGGCGACGAGCGCGTGCTGATGGTGAGCATTTTTCAAGACGAGCTCTACCCGTATTGCGGCGGCGTGCCCAAGGGCACCAACATGGTCAATGTGCCCATCCCGGCCTACACGCGCGGCGCCGAGGTGCGCGACATCGTCGAGGCCATGTGGCTGCCGGCGCTGGAGGCCTTCAAGCCCGAGATGATCTTCATCTCGGCCGGCTTTGACGCGCACCGGCTCGACGACCTGGGCCAACTGGGCCTGGTGGAGGCCGACTACGAGTGGATCACCCTCAAGCTGCTGGACGTCGCGCGGCGCCACGCCAAGGGGCGTGTCGTTTCCTGCCTCGAAGGGGGCTACAACCTCAGCGCTCTGGCGCGCAGTGTGGGCGTGCATGTGCGCGCTTTGAGTGAAGCATGAATGCTCTGCATGGACCGATGAACTTTGCCGAGCTGGAGGCCCTGCTGGGCCGCGTCTTCAGCATGGCGGCTTTGGGCGAATGGGCGCTGCTGCTGGCCTGCCTGGGCCTGGCGGCGCTGGTGGCCTGGTGGGCGGGGCGGCGCAGCACGCGGGGCACGGTGTTGATTGGCGATGGCGCGCTGGACGGCGCGCTCTTCCCGCTGCTGGCGCTGGCCTTGGTGTTTGGCGCGCGGCTGCTGCTGCCGCACTTTGGCCTCGCGCCCGCGCTGTTCAAGCTGGCGGTGCCGGTGTTGGTGTCGCTGGCCTTGATCCGGCTGGTGGTGCGGGTGCTGGCTGCCGCCTGGCCTGACTCCGGCGCCATCAAGCTGGCCGAGCGCCTGGGCTCCTGGATCGCCTGGGGCGCCACGGTGCTGTGGATCACGGGCCTGCTGCCCGTGTTGCTCGACGAACTGGACGACGTGGGCTGGAAGTTCGGCAGCGTCCGGCTCACGCTGCGCAATTTTGTGGAGGGCGGTTTCTCGGCGGTGCTGGTGATGCTGGTGGCGCTGTGGATCTCGGCCGGCATCGAGGCGCGGCTGATGCGCCAGACCACGCTCGACCTGTCCATGCGCAAGATGGCCGCCAACGTGGTGCGCGCGCTGCTGCTGCTGATCGGCCTGATCCTGTCACTGTCGGCCGTGGGCATCGACCTCACGGCCCTCGGCGTGCTGGGCGGCGCGCTGGGTGTGGGCTTGGGCTTTGGCTTGCAAAAGCTGGCGGCCAATTACGTGAGCGGCTTCGTCATCCTGGCCGAGCGGTCTTTGCGCATCGGCGACATGGTCAAGGTCGATGGCTTCGAGGGCAAGGTGACGGACATCAAGACCCGCTACACCGTGATCCGCTCGCTCACCGGCCGCGAGGCCATCGTGCCCAATGAGCTGCTGATCACGCAGCGCGTCGAGAACTCGTCGCTGGCTGACGCGCGTGTGCAGGTGACCAGCCTCGTCCAGGTGGCCTATGGCTGCGACGTCGCGGCCGTGATGCAGGCGCTGGCCAATGCCGTGTCCGAGGTGCCGCGCGTGCTGAGTCAACCCAGGCCCGTGGTGCACCTCAACCAGTTCGCGGCCGATGGGCTGGAGCTGCTGGTGGTGTTCTGGATTGCCGACCCCGAGAACGGCGCGGGGGGTGTGAAGTCCGAGGTCAACCTTGCCATCTTGCGCACGCTGGGCTCGCTGGGTGTTGACATCCCCTACCCGCAGCGCGTGATCCATGCGATCAGCGCTGCGCCAGCTCCCGCTCCAGCCACGCCCGGGCCAGGGTCCAGTCCCGCTTGACGGTGGCGAGGCTGATGCCCAGCGCCTCAGCCACTTCCTCGTTCTCCAGCCCGCCAAAGAAGCGCAGCTCCACCACCTTGGCGGCGCGGGGGTCGATGGCCTCGAAGGCCAACAGGGCCTCGTGCACGGCCACCACGTCGCTGCCCGCGGTGGCGCCAATGTTCTCCAGATGCTCCAGCGTCAGCGGCACCAGGTCGGCCTCGCGCTTGGCGGCGCGGTAGGCCACCTCGTGCGAGACCAGGATGCGCCGCATCATGATGCTGGTCACGCTCAGGAAATGCGCGCGGCTCTGCCAGGCGGTGCGGTTCTGCTCAGCCATGCGGAACCAGGCCTCGTGCACCAGGGCCGTGGTGCTGAGCGTGTGGCCCGGCGCCTCACGCCGCAGGTGGCTGCGCGCCAGGCGCTTGAGCTCGGTGTAGAGCCGCTCAAAGAGCTGGCTCGACACCTCGGGCCGCGCGGCACCGAGCTGCTGCAGCCACTGGGTGACGGCGGCTGGGTCGAGTTCGTCGTCAAGCGCATTCATGGCCCAAATTCTCCCATGACGCGCGGGGTGCTGCCGGCGCACCAATCCAGGAAGTCACCGGGGCAGCGGCTCGAAGGCGCGGCTTAGCATTTGTGGTCTCAAGACCTGCCCCTTCCCAAGCACCTGCCCATGACCGAGCCCGGCCCCGACAAGCACCCAGACTGGGCCCAGGTGCGCGCGCTGTTTGAGTCAGCTTTGCCGCTGGACGCCGCCGCACGCGAGGCCCTGCTGGCCGACCCAGGTCTGGAGCCGGGCCAAGCGGCCGAGGTGCGGTCGCTGCTGCAGTTTGTGGACGAGACGCGCGTCGGTCTGCTGGGGCAGGGCGCTGCCGCTCTGGCCGCCCCGCTGCCTGACGACGCCGGG
>CALMQC010000368.1 GCA_937871895.1 uncultured Roseateles sp.
CCTGTGCGGTCCAGGCGCACGTCTGCGCCGGGGCTGAGCGGTTAGTCGACCTGGCGGCGCAGTGGCACAGGGCTTGCAGTGACACACCGCGGGCGGCCCAAGCGCCCCGCGCGACCAGAAGCCGGCCCTTGGACACCGCCTTCGTGCACTACCCAACCAGGAGACAACTCGTGAACCTTCACAACCCGCGTACCCGCTTCGCCTGCACCACCGGCGCCACGCTCTTGCTGCTGCCGATCGGTCTGACTCTGGCCTCAGACGCGAGAGCCGCAAGTGACTGGGAGGTGTCGGTCGGCGGAATCGTCAACGCCTACTACACGAACATCAGCTGCAGCGGCAGCCAGAACATCACCGGCCTCGCACTGGGAGGCAAGGGCCTCGGATGTGCCGGCAAGGACGGTCGCACCATCATCGGCAACGGCCTGCTGCCGAATGCACTGATCACCAACGTGAAGGGCAAGCAGGAGGGCGTCGACATCGGAGCCACGTTGATGATTGCCGCTGCCGTGTCGAGCGATGACGCCATCACCAACAACCACAATGTGGACGTACGCCAGGGCTTCTTCACCCTCGCCACGCAGGCGGCCGGCACGCTGAAGCTGGGGCGCGACTACGGCATGTTCGGTGCCAGCCCGACCCTCTCGGACATGACGTTGATCGGAGCCGGCGCTCCGGTGGCCGGCACGCAGCGCAACCGCGTGACGCTCGGCCACGTCGGCGCGGGTTACAGCTACCTCGGCACCTACGGCCAGATGGCGTGGACCTCGCCGGCCATGGGCGGCTTAAGCGTCGCCGTCGCTGTCATGAGTCCGGTAGACGCCTACGCGAACGCCGAACACACGGCGGCGCGGTCGCCGCAGCTGCAGGCCAAGGCGACGTTGGACTTCGGCGCCGGCAAGGCCTGGGCGACGGCGAAGAGCCAGCCGTTCAAAGGCAGTACTGCGGCCACCGACTTCACGATGAAGGGCGCGGAAGTCGGTGGCCAGGTCGGAGTTGGAGGGTTCAACCTGCTGGCCAACTTCCAGGGCGGTACAGGTCTGGGTGTACTGGCCGACGGCGACAACGGCAACACCAAGAGCAACTCCTGGCTGGTGCAGGGCACCTATGCGCTCGGCAGGACGAAGCTCGGGCTGAGCAGTGGGGCGACCAAGCTCAAGA
>CALMQC010000369.1 GCA_937871895.1 uncultured Roseateles sp.
CCACCGGGAAGCGCGTGGTGGGCGGTGCGTCCTTGTAGGCGTCGGGCAGGTAGACGTTGAGCTTGAGCTCAGCGCCCAGGGCGGGGGAGTTGAGGGAGTCGGGGAGGAGGTCGCTGGCGTGGGCCGTGAGAGCGAGGGCCGTGGCGAGGCTGATCGCGAGGGGCAAGGGTTTGCTCATGAAGGGCAGTCGCAACTCAAGCCGCCGCCGCATGCAGCTTGACCCCCAGCGCCCGGGCGACCTTGAGGACGGTGGCGAAGCTGGGGTTGCCGTCGGCGCTCAAGGCGCGGTAGAGGCTCTCGCGGCTGAGGCCGGCGTCTTTGGCGACCTGGGACATGCCCTTGGCGCGGGCAATGTCGCCCAGTGCGCGGGCGATGCCGGCCACGTCGTCGGGCGCTTCATCAAGCCAGGCGTCGAGGTAGGCCGCCATCTCCTCAGGCGTGCGCAGTTGCTCGGCCACGTCGTAGGGGACGGTCTTGGTCTTGGTCTTGGTCTTGGTCGTGCCGTTGGGCACCCTTTTGGCTGCAACCTTGGCCATGCTCATCACTCCTCAAAGCCTTGCGCCAACTCGATGGCGCGTTGAATGTCTTTGGCCTGCGTGGACTTGTCGCCACCCACCAGGAGCAGCAGCAGCCGGTCACCGCGCTGCGTGTAGTAGACGCGGTAGCCCGGCCCCACATCGATCTTGAGTTCGGACACCCCGTCCGTCAGATGCCGGTGGCTGCCAGGGTTGCCATGCACCAGCCGATCCACGCGCACCAGGATGCGCGCTCGAGCGGCGCGGTCCTTCAGGGCGCTGATCCAGTCTCGGTAGACCTCGGTCTGCTCGACACGCATGCCGGCAATGTAGCCGATGGGCTACAGGTGGGCAAGCGCCCGCCCAATGCAATCCCTGTGCACCGTCGGCCTCGGCACCTTGACCGGGAACCACCGCCGCACGTCCTGCTCCAGCCCGATGCCATGCATGAAGTTGTAGAGGCCCTTCTTGAGGCCCTGGCCGAGGGCGTCGTGGTCCGTGCCGGTGGGGTCGATGAAGGCGACGTCGTTCTTGGCGAAGCGGCCTTCCGGTAAGGGCTGCAGCCGCACGCCGTAGGCCTCGGGCTCGCGGCCGACGGGGCTGTGGACGGTGCAGGCGAAGCGGTGGAAAAAGCCGCTGTGCAGGCAGCCGTGTTCAAACAGCTGGCGCACGTACTCGAGCGCGTCCACGGTGTCCTGCACGGTCTGGGTCGGGAAGCCGTACATCAGGTAGGCGTGGACGAGGATGCCGGCGTCGGCAAAGGCCTTGGTGACGCGGGCGACCTGCTCGACGCTGACGCCTTTTTTCATCAGCTTCAGCAAGCGGTCAGAGGCCACCTCCAGCCCGCCGGAGATGGCGATGCAGCCGCTGGCGGCCAGCAGCTCGGCCAGCTCTGGGGTAAAGGTCTTTTCAAAGCGGACGTTGCCCCACCACGAGATGGCGACGCCCCGGCGCAGCAGCTCTTCGGCCAGGGCCTTGAGCGCTTTGGGCGGTGCGGCTTCGTCAACGAAGTGGAAGCCGGTCTGGCCGGTCTCCGCCACGATGGCCTCGATGCGGTCCACCAGCGTGGCCGCGGACGCGGCCTCGTAGCGTGAGATGTAGTCGAGGCTCACATCGCAGAAGCTGCACTTCTTCCAGTAGCAGCCGTGGGCCACGGTGAGCTTGTTCCAGCGTCCGTCGCTCCAGAGCCGGTTCATGGGGTTGAGCATGTCGAGCAGGCTCAGGTACTCACCAAGCGGCAGGCCGTCCCAGGTGGGCGTGCCGACGTCCTCGAAAGGGATGTCGGGCTCGACGAAGTTGACGTAGCGAACGACTGTTGGCCCCCGCGTTCGAGGCTTCGCCTCGCCCGTCCCCCCGAGGGGGTCGAAATCGCCTTGGGGCGGCCCGGCGGCGATTTCGTCGCCCTCCTCGCGCAGGAAGGTGCGCACCAGGCGCTGGCGCGAGCGATTGCCCTGCAGGTGTTCGAGCAGCGACAGCAACGGGCGCTCGCCGCCGTCGAGCGTCACGTAGTCCACAAAGTCAAAGAGGCGCGGCTCGCTGAGTTCGCGCAGCTCAGTGTTCACATAACCGCCGCCGAGCACGACGGTGGTCTGCGGCGCGCGGGCCTTGATCTGTTGGGCGATGCGCAGCGCCGCGTAGACCGAGCCGGGGAAGGGCACCGAGAGCAGCACCACGTCGGGCGTGTGCGCGGCCAGGGCCTCGTCGGTGAGCTGCTGCAGTGTGCGGTCGATCAAATGCGGCTCGCGCGCCAGCGCCTCGGCCAGCGGGTCGAAGTGGGCCTGAGCGGCGGCCAGCTTCTCGGCATAGCGGACGAACTCGAAGCGCTCGTCCACCGCCTCGCGCAGCACATCGGCCAGGTCGTTGAGGAACAGCGTCGCGTAGTGCCGAGCGCGGTCTTGCAGGCCCAGCGCGCCAAAGGCCCAGGCCAGCGGGTCGCCGCCCTCGTCCTCATCGTGCACATAGTGGTCCAGCGCCGCAAAGCGCGCGCCCTCGGGCAGAAAGGCGCGCGTGTTGATGCGGTGCGCCAACGTCGCGTCCCGCCCCTGGAGGAAGGCGATGACGCGCGGCGTGACGGCGAGGATGCGCTCGAACTCAGCGCAGAACCATTGGGCCTGCGGCGTGTCCACCGCCTTTGCGGCCGTATGCAGCTCGGTCAGCCCGGCAGGTGAAAACAGCCGCAGCACCAAGCCCAGCGCCAGGTCCACCTGCCGCGCGTCCACGCCGCGCGAGCGCAAAAAGCCGGTGAGGTAGGCGGTGGAGGGGTAGGGCGTGTTGAGCTGGGTCATCGGGGGGATGACCGAGAGCACGCGCAATGAGCAGGCGGTGGTAGTCACGGCAGGGCTGGCAAAACAAAGCCCGGCCTCCTTGCGGAGCCGGGCTTGGTCAACTTCATGGGCGGTCCGTCAGAACGGGATGTCGTCGTCCATGTCGTCAAAGCCCGTCGAGGCCTTGGGTGCCGGGGCGGGCGCGCGGGGGGCGGCTGCTGGGCGCGCGGCCG
>CALMQC010000370.1 GCA_937871895.1 uncultured Roseateles sp.
TCGGCAATGATCTTCTTGACGCGTGCTTCGATATCGCTCATGACTCCTCCAGGAGTAGGGGGAAAGAAAAACAGCCGCGCATTCTACGAGTTCTAGAGCTGCGGCCCTAGGGGGCTGCCCGTAGAGGGAATCAGCTCATGAACATGCCGCCGTTGACGTGCAGTTCAGTACCGGTGATGTAGCTGGCGGCCGGGCTGGCCAGAAAGGCCACGGCTGCCGCGATCTCGCCCGGCTGGCCGAGGCGGCCCAAGGGGATCTGACCCAACAACGCAGCCTTCTGCGCCTCGGGCAGGACTTCGGTCATGTCCGTGGCGATGAAGCCCGGGGCCACGCAGTTGACCGTGATGCCGCGGCTGCCGAGCTCACGAGCCAGCGAGCGCGTGAGGCCCGCCACGCCGGCCTTGGCCGCGCAGTAGTTGGCCTGGCCTGGGTTGCCCGACGCGCCCACCACGGACGTGATGTTGACGATACGGCCGGCACGCTGCTTCATCATCGGCTTGGTGGCCGCGCGGCACAGGCGGAAGACGGCTTTGAGGTTGGTGTCGATGACGGCATCCCAGTCCTCGTCCTTCATGCGCATCGACAGGCCGTCGCGGGTGATGCCGGCGTTGTTGACGAGCAGGTGCAGGCCGCCGTCCTTGGCGACGATGTCGTCGACGGCCGCCTGCGCGGCGGCAGCGTCGGTCACATTCAGGACCAGGCCACGGCCGCCGTGCGGCGCCAGGGCCTCGGTGATGGCCGCAGCGCCGGACTCGCTGGTGGCGGTGCCGATCACGCGCCAGCCGTCCTGGGCCAGCTTGGTGGCAATGGCACGGCCGATGCCGCGACTGGCGCCGGTGACGAGGGCAACGCCCAAGGAGGTGGTGTCTGTCATGGTGGTCAGCCCAACAGGGTGCGGGCTTCAGCAAGGGTGGCGGGGTCGGCGACGCAGGTGGCTTGCAGCTCGGCATCGATGCGCTTGGCCATGCCGGTCAGCACCTTGCCGGGGCCACATTCGATGAGGTGGGTGACGCCACGCGCCTTGAGCGCCTGCACCACCTCGACCCAGCGGACGGGGCCAAAGGCCTGGCGGTAGAGCGCATCGCGCAGGGCATCGGCGTTGTCGGTGACGGCCACATCAATGTTGTTGACAACCGGGAAGGCCTGCGGGCCGAAGGAAACGCTGGCAAGCTTGTCACGCAGCGCATCAGCGGCCGGCTTCATCAGGCTGGAATGGAAAGGCGCTGACACCGGCAGCGGCAAGGCCCGCTTGGCGCCCGCAGCCTTCAGGATCTCGGCCGCCTTCTCGGCGCCGGCCTTGCTGCCAGCAATCACGGTCTGCTTGGGATCGTTGAAGTTGACGGCCTCAACAGCCTCGCCCGTCTCGGCAGCAGCCTGGGCGCAACCGGCGCGCACGGCATCACCGTCCAGGCCGAGGATGGCGTACATCGCACCGGCGCCGACCGGCACCGCTTGCTGCATGGCTTGGGCGCGGAAGCGCACCAGAGGCAGTGCTTCGGCCAGGCTCAGGCTCCCGGCAGCCACGAGAGCGGTGTACTCACCGAGCGAATGGCCCGCAGCGGCCACCGGCTGCAGGCCGGTCTCGGCCACCCAAGCGCGCCAGGCGGCGATGCCGGCCGTCAGCATCACGGGCTGGGTGTTGGTGGTGAGGTCGAGTTGGTCCTTGGGGCCGGCGTGGATCAAGGCGGCCACGTCTTCACCCAGGGCTTCGGAAGCCTCGGCCAGGGTGCGCAGCACTTCGGGATGGTTGCCCCAGGGATCGAGCATGCCCACGGCCTGGGAACCCTGGCCCGGGAAGACAACGGCAAACGATGCAGTCATGGCGAAAGAACGGGATGGATCAGTAGGTCAGCAGGGCCGCGCCCCAGGTGAAGCCGCCGCCCACGCCTTCGAGCATGAGCTTGTGACCGCGCTGGATGCGGCCATCGCGCACGGCGGCATCCAAGGCCAGGGGGATGGAGGCAGCAGAGGTGTTGCCGTGCTCATCGACGGTGACGATGAGCTTGTCGAGCGAGAGGCGCAGCTTCTTGGCCGTGCCTTGCATGATGCGGATGTTGGCCTGGTGCGGGATCAGCCAGTCAATGTCGGTCTCTGGCACGCCAGCCTTGTCGAGCACCGAACGGGCCACCTTCTCCAGCACACCGACGGCCAGCTTGAACACGGCCTGACCGTCCATGCGCAGCAGCGGCACGCCCGAAACCTGGCCGCCGGCCACGGTGCCCGGCGTGCAGAGGATGTCCACATGCCGACCGTCGGCGTGCAGCTCGGTGGCATGCAGGCCGGGCGCGTCGCTGGCACCCAGCACTACGGCACCGGCGCCATCGCCAAACAGCACGCAGGTCGTGCGGTCCTTGAAATCGAGGATGCGCGAGAAGGTCTCGGCACCAACCACCAGCGCCTTGCGCGCTGCGCCGGTGCGGATCATGGCGTCGGCCACGCTGAGCGCATAGACGAAACCGGAGCAGACCGCCTGCACATCGAAGGCCGCGCAGCCAGCCACGCCGAGCTTTTGCTGCAGCAGGCAGGCGGTGGACGGGAAGACCATGTCAGGCGTGGAGGTGGCGACGATGATCAGGTCGATCTCGTCGGCCGCGAGGCCCGCGGCGTCCAGCGCCGCGCGCGCAGCCGGGAGCGCGAGATCGCTGGTGGTTTGGTCATCGGCCGCGAAATGGCGCGCGCGGATGCCGGTGCGCTCGACGATCCAGTCGTCCGAGGTTTCGATGCCGTCACGGGCCAGTTGGTCCGCGAGGTCCTGGTTGGTCACTCGCCTTGCCGGCAGGTAGCTGCCGGTGCCAAGAATGCGCGAGGAGGGCGGGAGTGCGGTCGAGGAGGCGGTCATTCAGCGGTGGCGACCGGCGACGTGTTCCCTGCGGCTTGCAGCGTGGCCACGATGCGGTCCTGGACCCGGTCGAGCAGCCGGTTGCGGGCGGCATCATAGGCGCGCGCCAGTGCATTCTCGAATGCCACGGCATCGGCCGACCCATGGCTCTTGAAGACCAATCCTCGCAAACCCAGCAAGGCCGCGCCATTGAAGCGGCGGGGGTCCACGCGGCGCTTGAAGCGCTTGAGCACGGGCATCGCCACCAGTGCCGCCAGCTTGGTCAGGCCGTTGCGACTGAACTCGTCCTTGATGAAGTCGCCCATCATGCCGGCCAAGCCTTCCGAGGTCTTCAACAGCACATTGCCGACAAACCCATCGCAGACGACGAGGTCGGTCGTGCCTTTGTAGATGTCATTGCCTTCGACGTTGCCATGGAAGTTGAGCTGCCCAGCCGCCGAGGCCTCGCGCAGCAACTCGGCAGCGCGTTTGATGGTCTCGCTACCCTTGATGGCTTCTTCACCAATGTTGAGCAGGCCGACGCTCGGCTCCTCAATGCCTTCCACCGCCGCCACCAGGGCACTGCCCATGAAGGCGAACTGCAGCAGGTTTTCGGCCGTGCTGTCGACGTTGGCACCCAGGTCGAGCACGGTGGTGAAGCGGCCTCGGCGGTTGGGCATCACGGCTGCGATGGCCGGGCGGTCGACACCCTCCAGGGTCTTGAGCACAAACTTGGCCACGGCCCATAAGGCGCCGGTGTTGCCTGCCGACACGCAGGCGTGGGCGACCAACGCCTGGGGCTCCTTGGGTCGCAGTTGCTGGATGGCCACGCGCATGGACGAGTCGCGCTTCTTGCGCAGCGCCACTTCGAGAGGGTCGTCCATCTCGACGACCTCAGCGGCCTCGACGACATGGCAGCGCGGCCAAGCGCGGGCAGGCGCCAGGGCTTCGGCGCGGCCGACGAGGATCAGCTCAGCCTGTGGGTGCTTGGCCAGAAAAGCCTGGCAGGCCGGCAAGGTGACGCGGGGGCCGTGATCGCCGCCCATGCAGTCCACCGTAAGGCGAATCGGATCGGGCAATGGCTGCAATGCGGTCATGGGATGTGGGGATCCACAAAGACCAAACCCGGCACAGCGAGGTTCGCAGGCCGGGTTGTGGGTGTCTCAGGAGCGCGGCCTGGGGCTTTGCCGCAGGCGACGCGCACGGGTCAACGATCAGGCGGCGTCAGCCTTGCCCTTGAGCACCTTGCGGCCACGGTAGAAGCCGGTCGGGCTGATGTGGTGACGCAGGTGCACTTCGCCGGTCGTCGGCTCGATGGCCGTGCCGGGCGTGCCCAGGGCATTGTGCGAACGGTGCATGCCGCGCTTGGAGGGCGACTTCTTGTTTTGTTGAACGGCCATGAGGATTCTCCAGAGATCAGTTCTGTGGGGCTTGCGCAGAAGAAACAGCGAAGGTTCTGCGCTTACACCGGTGACTTGACGGCTCGAAAGCCAAAGCGCCCACCGACCGCAGAAAAGCCTGCCATTGTAGCAGCACGGGCTTTTCCTGCCAAGTTCGCTGAAGACCGTTCAGTCTTTACCGGGTGAGGGCTTCAGCGCGGCCAGGGCCGCGAAGGGGTTGGGGCGGATGGGTTCGGCGTCGGCAGGCTCGGTGTTGGCGGCCACCAAAGGCTGCGGGCAGACCTCGTGGCGCGGCACGATGGGCAAGGCCAGCAGCAGTTCGTCCTCCACCAGCGCTTGGGCGTCGAGGTGGCGCTCCAGAGCCAACACGTCGTCATCGCTATCGACGTCCAGAGCGGCAGCTTCCGATTCTTCGTTGACAAAGCGCAGCCAGCGGTCCACGTGCAGCGGCTGACGGTAGGTCTGCAGGCAGCGCTGGCAGGTCAGGTCCAACTCGGCCTGCGCCTGGAGATGCAGCCAGATCTGGGCCGCTGCCGCACGGGGCTGGCGCAATTCCCCCTGCAGGCTCCAGCGGACGGCCGGCCATTGAGCGGCCGGATGATCTGGCGCCCCTGACTCGACCAGCCTCGGCAGGTCGGTGGCAGGCCATTCACCGGTCAGGCTGGCGCCATCGCGGGCAAAGGCTTCGAGGTCGAGCTTGGTGGCGACGTGACTGCGTTTCATGGGCTCGGAGTGTAGAAAATCCCTGCATGACCGCCTTGATCCTGGCCTCGACCTCACCGTACCGACGCGAACTGCTCGCCCGTTTGCATCTGCCCTTTGACACCGTGGACCCCCTGGTCGATGAGACGCCGTTGCCTGGCGAAACACCTCTGCAATTGGCCACACGCCTGGCAGCCGCCAAGGCGCGGGCTGGCGGCCAAGGACGGCCGGACGCCATCGTGATCGGCTCCGATCAGGTCGCCGACCTGGGTGGCGCCGCCATGGGAAAGCCCGGCAGCCACGCGGCCGCGTTGGCGCAAGTTCAGCGGATGCGGGGCAAGACTCTGCACTTCCACACCGCCGTGGCCGTGGCGCGTGGCCCGGAGTTGGTGGCCGATGTGGCGACAGTGACGGTGCGGGTGCGCGATGTGAGTGACGCCGCCATCGAACGCTACCTGCGGCTGGACCAACCCTATGACTGCGCCGGCAGCGCCAAGGTGGAAAGCCTGGGCATCGCCTTGCTGGAGGCCGTCGAGTCTGACGATCCGACGGCGCTGATCGGCCTGCCGCTGATCCGCACCTGCGCGTTGTTGCGGCACTTTGGCCTGGACCCGCTGGCATGACACGCGGCCGCCTCATCTTGATGCCCAACACGCTGGACTTTGGCGTGGACGACAGCCTCGACCTGCGCCAGGTACTGCCTCAGCAAGCCATCGAACGCGCCGCGCAGCTGCAGCATTGGGCCGCCGAGAACGCCAAGACCACGCGCGCCTTGCTCAAACGGGTGGCGCAGCTGACGCCGCTGGCCCAGCCGCTGCAGGCGGTGCAGATCACAGAGTTGCCGCGCCCACCCAAGGGGCGCGCCGCAGCGGACGACAGCGCCGCCTGGGGCGCGTTGCTGGCGCCGGCCCACGCCGGGCACGACCTGGGCCTGCTGTCCGAAGCCGGCCTGCCGGCGGTTGCCGACCCGGGCGCCCGCCTTGTTGCGCTGGCCCATGCGCAAGGCCTGGAGGTGGTGGTGATCTCGGGGCCCAGCAGTCTGCTGCTGGCGCTGGCGGCGAGTGGCCTCAACGGTCAGAGCTTTGCCTTCT